>JANYCH010000067.1 GCA_025360395.1 Cytophagales bacterium
GAACGTTTTCAACCCGAATTTAATATCCCTAAGCCTTCAACACAACACGTAACAGTTTGTTTCCGACATTTTTACAGAATTACTATTCTTACAATTCATACTATTTATTTGAAGGAGGTACCGGGGCTGACGTAAGGACAATAGAGCCACGTGATAAACTCATTTTCATTTACTGGCTTTCATAATTTAACTGAATTTCATCTCAACTCAACCCTTCACTTGTCGCCAGCCCAATCTTGCCATTTTCTCTACTTCTAAACTGGGGAAACCAAAGTCTTCTGTCACTTTTCCTTTTAGCAAATAGCAGCCTGGTCCGGCAAAGGGGTATTTTGCCACGCTTTGCGGGAAATGGGTACTGTCGAAAAAGCTACCTTCGGCATCAATCCAGGTGCCAAAGTTCATCATGGTGCCTTTGGAAGTTCGGGTATCCTTTTTTGCTACATAATATCCAACCATCCGCACTGTTTTCCCCAGATGTTCTATCATCTGAGAAGTCTGTATTTCTCCCCTGAACTTCGTTTCCAAAATGTCAAAAGGGGAAGCAAGGGGAAAGCCAAGCAACTCAATCTGTTCATAAATATCTTCCATTTCATCAACCTCCAGTGCCGGCAAAGGCCGTTCGTCCTGGATAGTTTGAAACAGGTAACTTGATGGGGGAGAGGGTTTTGCCGAAATCAGGAATTGGTTTTTGCCCCAGAGTAGTTCTTGCTTGGTTTTGCCGGTAAACCGCAAGGCCCCTATGCGCACCAGGATGTTGAGTTGCTCCTTCGAAATACCCGTTCGTCGGATAAGGTCTTCCATGTTCAGATATTCTCCGTTCGTTATTCGTTCATTTACAATTAGTTGTGCGATCTGTTGTTCCAGGTCTTTCAATAGAATAAAGCCGAGATAGATAACCTCGCCAATAATAGTATTCAGGTATTCGCTTTGGTTCACACAAGGAGCTTCGATTTTAGCCCCGCACATGCGTGCTTCATGTACGTACACTTCTGTTTTATAAAATCCACCAAAATTGTTCAATACCCCCACCATAAATTCCAATGGAAAATACGTTTTCAGATATAGGCTCTGGTAGCTTTCTACGGCAAAGCTGGCAGAATGCGCCTTGCAAAACGAGAAGCCGGCAAAGCTTTCTATTTGTCGCCATACTTCCATGGCCAGTTCCTGGGAATAACCATATTCTTTGCAATTGCTGAAGTATTTTGCCTTGATACGCTCAGTTTCCTCTTGGTTCCTGTTTTTGCCACTCATGGTACGGCGCAGGATATCGGCCTCTGCCAGGTCCAGCCCACCAAAATGATGTGCTATTTTGATCACATCTTCCTGATACACCATGACGCCATAAGTTTCTCCGAGGATTTCTTTGAATTTATCGTGCAGGTAAACGATTTTATCCTGGTTTTGAAACCGGTAAATGTATTCTCGCATCATCCCGCTTTTGGCAACTCCGGGGCGGATAATGGAACTGGCAGCCACGAGGGTGATAAAAGAATCGCAGCGAAGTTTGGTAAGCAAACCCCGCATGGCAGGGCTTTCAATGTAAAAGCACCCTATCGTTTTGGCTGCTTTTAATCTGGCTTTGATGTTAGGGTCTTTTTTAAACGCGTCAACCCGATGGATATCAATGTATTGCTGTTTATTTTTCAGTACCAGGTTTACCGTGTCTTTTATATGCCCCAATCCGCGCTGGCTTAGGATATCGAATTTGAAAAACTTGTTTTCTTCTGCCACGTGCATATCGAAATGCACAATGGGAAATCCTTTGGGCATCAGTTTTAGTGCGGTGAAATTACAAAGAGGCTTTTCAGTGATCAATACACCACCTGCATGGATCCCCAAATGGTTGGGCAGGTCCTGTAACTTTTTTCCCTGAAAAAAAATCTCTGCAGCCAGCGGATGGTGTTTTTCAGTAAGTGTGGGTTCATTGGCGATCTGGTCTATATCATTTTTAGGCAGACCATATACTTTTCCCAGTTCGCGGATGATGGAAGCAAGATTGAAAGTGCTGTAAGTAGCGAGAAGTGCTACATGTTCCTTTCCAAACCTTTTGAAAATGTAGTCAGTTACATCATCTCTTTCATTCCAGCAAAAATCAAGGTCAAAATCGGGTGGGCTGCTACGGTGTTTGTTTATAAATCTTTCAAAGTATAAATCCAGTTCTAAAGGATCTACATCACATATTTTCAGGCAATAGGCTATAATAGAATTTGCGCCGCTTCCCCGTCCGATGTGATGATATCCTTTGCTGTGTGCATAGCGTATGATGTCGTCTGCAATCAGGAAATAGCAAATAAAGTCTTCATCTGAAATAACTTTTAATTCTTTTTGTATCCTTTCTTTAGCTTCCCTGTTTTTTAGGCCATACCTGTATTTCATGCCTTCGTAGGCAAGTTTTTCCAGCAATTTATAATCGTCTTCCTTATTTCCGGTAAAATACCGCCTGTTTTTATCCGAATTAAGTTCCAGTTTCAGTGAAATATTGCCAATCTGTCTTTCTGTATTTTGAAGCAATTGCGGATATAGCGCATACATCTCTCTTATTTGCTGTTCGGTATGAATGTATTCGTCAGGCCGTGCATTGTATGCAGGATCAAGGCGGCTGAGAAGAACATTCTGATCAATTGCCCTTAAAAGCTGATGAGTATTAAAATCTTCTGGTTCAGCAAAAGAAATAGAACAAAGGGCAAGCAGTTTTTCCTGTTTTAGTTTCCATGGGGAAGAATAGAGCCGGGTGATTTCTGAAGGCGTAATCCCTACAAACTCATTTTTTCGCAATTCCTCAGGCACGCCCCAAGGGATCCGGTAAATTACAAACGCGTTTTTAAACTCTGGGGCAACTTCAGGTAAGGGCACATCGTCCAGCGAATGGTTTGTCAGGAAAGTATTCAATTCATACAAACCTTCATTGTTCCGGGCTATGGCAATGTACAAAGGTTTATAATCTGCAGTGCGGAACTCAATTCCCAGAAAGGCCTTGATCCCTTCATTTTCACAAGCCCTTACAAAATCAAAATGGGCAGAGGTGTTATTAATGTCCGTCAAAACCAAAGTGGTCAGGCCACGTTTCTTTGCCTTTTCCACAAGGGCTTTGGGCTGAAGGGTGCCATATCTGAGGCTAAAACAGGAGTGACAGTTGAGGTACATTTTTTCTAGTTGACGGTTGACAGTTGACAGTGGCGCTTGGTATCGTTAGTACATATAACTTCACTATCGTACACTTTGTCAACCCAGATCAGAACATTTTTTAATAGTAAACATCATCCTATCAGAAGACTTCAATAGGTTGATTTGATCGTTCTTTTTAATCCATAATTTATCAGTGAAAGCTTTGGTGTTAGAATGTCTTTTGCTCCTATTGCCCTCTGGATCAGTTCAGTACCGTGTCGGTTTTTGATCCAATCCATTGCTTGACAAAGGCTCACCATTTCCTGGGTGTCTTCAAAAAGGTTTATTTGTGGACTTCCGTTTACCAAATGACTGAATCGTACACCTATCATCCTGATAAGCATTCTTTTGTCATATAGTTTGTTGAAAAGGTCTTTCACTGTCTGGATTAGCAACGGATCGCTGGCAGTATAGGGCAAATGCTTTTGCATGGTCAGTGTATTAAAATCTGAATACCTGATCTTGACCGTTACACAAGCGGTTAGCTTTTGAAGTTCACGCAGTTCAAATGCCAGGGCTTCAGTAAGCGATACGAGTTTCGATTTCAGGAACACTATGTCGGTCGTATCTTCATGAAAGGTTCTTTCTGTTGAAAGTGATTTTTGTTCGTGATAAGGCTCAACAGGCGAATTATCAATAGCGTTCGCTTTGTTCCAGAGCACCAATCCGTTTTTGCCAAACTCCGCTTCCAGGTATTTTGGCGGAATTTCCCTAAGCGTTCTGATCGTTTTTACGCCCATGCTAAAAAGCTGGCTGGAAGTTTTTTCCCCCACCATCGGGATTTTTTTTACTGATAAAGGGGCAATAAAAGGTTTTTCTTCTCCGGCAGGGATTTCCCTTTGTCCGTTTGGTTTAGCCTCACTGGTACCCATTTTGCTAACAAGCTTGTTTACTGCCACAGCCATAGAAATGGGCAAGCCCGTCTCTTTGGTGATCTTTTGCCTAAGTTCGGTAGCCCATTTGTAGCACCCGAAAAACCTGTCCATGCCGGTAAGGTCCACATAAAACTCGTCTACACTTGCCTTTTCATAAGTAGGGGATTGGTCATTAATAATTTCTGTGACTTTGTTTGAATACTTGCTGTAACTTTCCATGTCACCGCTTATAAAGATGGCTTCCGGACAAAGTCTTTTGGCAAGCCTTGAAGGCATAGCCGAATGAACTCCAAACTTTCGTGTTTCGTAACTGCACGATGCCACCACACCGCGTCCGCTGGTCCCGCCAATGATAAGCGGTTTGCCAATTAAGGCAGGATTCTTCAATCGTTCTACTGAAACGAAGAAGGAATCAAGATCCATGTGAAGAATTGTTCGTTGTGTCATGGTTGGCTATTGTCTTAAACTACGACAATTATTGATTGTAATTTCAGACAAATTACGCTGAAAGAAATGTCAATGTCAACCGGATCCTGAAAAATATCGAAGGAAACCTGATTATTTTATATTAAAAAATTAATATATTTTCATGTGAATGCCGGATTTATTTTGATAGCGCAAATGAAGTTTATAGCTTCAAAGGATTCCGTTGGACATTCATAAAAACAAAAAAAAGCGACTGTGAAGCCGCTTTCAGGTAGTTAAGGATTAGTGTTTGATATTATCTACTACTTGTCAAAACTTGTTTTGGCAGATTTGCTTCACATTCTGCCAAAAGTCCATATACATCTGTTAAAGTCTTCTCTACATGTATTTTGTGAGACTCGCTCACAACTTTTTCTTCTTCAAATTTGGTCCCTCTCCTGTTTAATTCTCTAGCGTATATATTCAGGAATTTTTTCGCTTCCTCATATCTTCCGGCAAACAAGTAAGCACGGCCTAAGTAATAGTTCACTACAAATGAAGTACGTTTAGATCTTTGAGCATGTTCCAGGTAAGGGATCGCACCTAATTTGTTTTCAGTGCTCAGCAAGCAGATGCCGATCCAATAATCATAAACATGAGATTTGTAAGAAACCAAAGTATCTAAAGGAAGTAGGCAATTCAAAGCTGTGTGGTAGTCTTTGGCTAAATATGCCTTGTGAGACTTGTTTTCAAGTTTCGTGATATAAGCTGCGTCCTGCTGTGCATTTGCCTGAGTGCCTAAAATCAAGGCTGAAGAGCAAATGAGAAAGTATGTTCTGATTGAGTTGGATTTCATAATTTTTTAATTTTGGTGAACTTGAAATAATTCAATACTACAAAAGTAAACGAAAGTGTTTAATTCAAAAAATTTTTAGTAAAAATAATTGGACTATTTTTAAAATATGATCTAAAATGTTCTTAATTGAATAATTATATATAATTATTCCAATGATATATATGCTTATAGGGATAGGCCTGGTTTTTAAATTATAATATATAAAATGTTTAATATTTACAAAGTACAATATTTTTTCTAAATTATCCTATTTGTAATTGGAGTATTCCATTTCCCGTTTTTCCTAAATCGACCTATGGTTTCCTGTTTAGCTAAGTTTTTTCCAGTAATTCTCCCTGACATTAACATTGATATAAGTTGCAAGCCCTATACCGGCCAGGGCCAGGGTTTTCATTTTTTCTACATGAAGCTTCCCCG
Source organism: Cytophagales bacterium (assembly GCA_025360395.1). Taxonomy (GTDB): domain Bacteria; phylum Bacteroidota; class Bacteroidia; order Cytophagales; family UBA9547; genus UBA9547. Next base: position 5,719 of record JANYCH010000067.1, read on the forward strand.
GCTTTTCATGATTGTACAGGTATTCTTTTCCATCTACAAATCTCACCTCTATAAAATCATCCCCAATTTCATAGGCAACTACTCCAGATTGTTCATTCTTATTGCCATACTTCTTCATAAACATTAAATTATAGCATGGTTTTTTGCTGTATCCGGTAATAGGTTTATCATGCACTTTATTTTGCCCTCAATTGTTAGCACCCTAATGAAAAAGCTTATTTCTATCATCGCCTTGTCAGTGCTCTTAGTAAAGACAGGTTCAGCCCAAACCAAAAAAGTTTATACCACCACATCGGGAGAATGGATATTTTCTTATCCTGTAATAGATAATAATGGCTCAGATAAAGGTGCCAGGATAAGGTATTCCCCAGTTTTTAATTTTCAGTGGTACATCAATGCCGATATACAAAAGCATTTCGGACTTTTTACCGGCCTGGCAATAAGGAATGTTGGTTTTGTATATGATGTCCCCAATACTTCAGAAAAAAAGAAGTACAGGTCTTATAATCTTGGTATACCGATCGGGTTCAAAATTGGCAATCTGCAAAAATTCTGTTTCCTGGCTGGGTACGAGTTAGAAATTCCTTTTAATTATAAAGAAAAGACCTTTGTAGATGAGAGAAAAGTAGACAAATTTAATGTATGGTTCAGCAAAAGAACTCCCGATGTTATGCATTCTGTTATGTTGGGAATTCAGCTTCCCCGTGGCACAACTATTAAATTCAAATATTACCTGACAAATTTTTTTAACAAGGATTTTGAATCACTTGATCCTTTTGGAAATTTATACAAGCCTTTTGAAAGTTTTGAGGCACATGTTTTTTACGTTTCGCTCAACTTTATCATGTTAAAAAACCGGAAATTCATACATGCTCCCAAAAATACAAGTCCGGTTTTAGAAGCAATAAATTACCCCTGAATTAAATAATATATAAAGTCAATTGAATGGATGCAAAGGTTTTCTTCCTCATTATCTTATCTTTACATTCAATATAATATCGAATTTACAAGAATTTTTCTGTCTTCTTTTCTCTTTGTTTTTATCAGCACTTTCATTTTCTGATGATTACAAGGCAAAAAAAGCTCTTATTGACCCAGCTATCCTAAGGAGATCAAGATCTTCCCAAACCCTGGTAGTGAAAAGGGACTATTGAAAGCCCGGTAGAAATCTCCCAAATTGGGCACTTTTATTCTTTTAAAACTTTCTTACAGTGTTTTTAGTTGTTAATAATAAATGTCTTAATTGAATTTGTTATAGAGCTATTTTGTTAGCTTTCTGAATTATTAACAGACATTAATTAGATTCATCCCTCAGGCACGGTATTTAAACAAACCATACTTTAGACTTACTTAATCATAATATTGTTTATCAACCCAATTACCTCCTTATTTTGTCCAGAATAACATTTAATAATAAAAACAATCCATTTTATAAAAGCCTCAAAGGAAAAGTGGATCATTATTTCGCAAGCAAAAACCTTGATTTTACAGGAAATTTTTCCCTGCATTTTAAAGGTGTCTTACAGGTAACTACCGCAATAGGCTTGTACATTACCCTGGTTTTCTTTCGTTTCGATGCTTTTCTTTCTATAATTCTTTGCTCATTACTGGGAATCAATCTTTCAGTGATTGGTTTTAACATTATGCATGAGGGCGGACATCAAAGTTTTTCACGCTATAAGTGGGTGAACAATCTTTCAGCTTATTGTCTTAATGTAATGGGTGGTAATGCCATGTTCTGGAAAATCAAACATAACATAAACCATCATACTTATACCAATATCGAAGGTATGGACCACGACATAGAGGTAGAGCCTTTTATGCGTTTACATCAATCTCAACCACGTTACTGGATGCACCGTTTTCAACATATATACTGGGTTATTTTATATGGCGGCACTTACTTGTCCTGGATTTTTATTGATGATTTTGTAAAATATTTTACTGGTAACGTAGCAACAGGTACTGAAAATAAAAAATGGAAAGCTAAAGAGCATTTGATCTTCTGGGGTACTAAAATTACCTATTTGTTTCTTTATATTGGTCTCCCCATTGCTTATGCCGGACTTTGGCCTGCTTTAATTGGTTTTGGCATTATGACTTTTTCATGTGGTTTATGCATTGGCATAGTATTTCAAATGGCACATGTGGTAGAGCATACCGCATTTCCTGAGCCACATGCAGATTCAAACAAAATTGAACAGGAATGGGCAATACACCAGGTCCAAACAACGGCTAATTTTGGTACAGGAAGTAAAGTTTTATCCTGGTTCTTAGGTGGACTAAACTTCCAGGTTGAACATCATTTATTTCCTAAAATAAGCCACGTTCACTATCCGGCAATCAATAAATTAGTCAAGGAAACCTGCGAAGAATTTAATGTCACCTATTTAGAGTACCCTACTCTTTTAAAAGCATTTTATTCTCACCTTTTATATATTAAGCGAATGGGAATTGCTTAAAAACATTTTTTTTGTTTTGTAGGCATGATAATGGTAGTCGGGAAGAGCCTGTAATTTTAGGTTTCACATGGTTAAAGACAATGCCTATTATCCTTCTATCTGGAGTATTTCTAAATATCCACGTTACATTTCTTATTTTAAGGAATACCTTAAATGGAGTGATTATAATTCATTATTTGCTTCATTAAAATATTTGGTTTTCCATAAATCATCGAATAAATCCTGGATCAGTACTTCAGAGATGGGAAAATTTAATATTAGGGCCAATACCTCTGATTTTCAGTTTATTAATATTGCTTATGAATCAGGTGTAAAAACTTATCTGAAAAAACTGTTACCTGCGATGACTCATTTTATAGATGTTGGAGCATGCATAGGAGAATACAACGTGTGGCTTGCAAATTCAGGTGTTAAATGCTTCGCTTTTGAGCCAGTAAATTATGCAGGGCTGGAGGAAAATGTCCGACTAAATAAATTGGAAAACCTGATAAGCACTTACAGATGCGGAATAGGGGCGAAGCAGGAAAAAGTGACATTCAATATTTTGAAAACTGTAACAAGCTCCAGCCACATAGACCGCAACCAGGGAGAAGGAAATATTGAGATTGATACAATAGACAATGTTTTGCAGGATTTAAGAATCCTTCCTGAAGAAACACTTGTTATAAAATTGGATGTGGAAGGAATGGAAGGTGAAGCAATTGAAGGTGCTAAAGACCTTATTTCAAATACAAAAAACCTCTATATTATTTATGAAAGGTTTTCAGATAGAGAGGATTCTATCGAAAAACAATTGGAGTTGCTTGGAAATTTTAAGCACACCCGAATTGATTCTGTAAATTATGCTGCCAGAAAAATAAATATGGCGTAGGCTTTAAAAGCCGGTTGGCCATGTTTCCGGTTTAGCATAAGTAAGTCTGTTTATAAGTGAGGTTGAATGATAACTATCCAAACCACTGCATGTCAAAGTGCCTGCAAGCTGGAGGTTAACAAATCCATCCTCACTTAAACAATTTTCCGGGATAATAACTTCTTTGATTTCTCCGATAATCAAAATAGTCCCGTTGATTTTTAAGTCAATTTTTTCATGAAATTCTAATCCAAGCTGAACCTCAGATTCTCTGACAAAGGGGGCATAGAATTCTTTGGAATATTCTTCAGTAAGCTTTACAGCCTCAAACTCAGAAACCTCGCTGGGATAGCGGGCTGAAGTTTGATGGGCATTTTTTAAAAATGATTCCTTTATATGGTTTAATGTGTAGAATTTTGTTTCTAAAATATTCTCCAATGTATGTCTTTCAGCGGAGTCTGGTCTCACAATGAATCCTACCAAAGGTGGATTGGCTCCAATATGCACTATTGAACTAAAAATCGCGAGGTTGCTTAATCCGGATTTACTTTTGGTTCCTATCAAACAAATGCTTTTAAATCCGCCAAGCGAATTTATGAATATTGCCCTATATCGTTGGTCAAAATTCATAATATCAGCATGTGAAAATTGTTTCTTATTCATTAAAGCAATTTTATATTTCCCATTCCCCCATCTACTGCTATAACTTGTCCGGTTATCCAACCCGATTTTCCAGATAATAAAAATTCAATTGCGTTTGCGATATCCATTGCACTGCCCACTTTCTTTAAGGGATTCCGTTTTTCAGAAGCTTCCAGTTTTTCAGGTGAATTAATGAATTTTTCTGACAGAGGAGTATCTGTAAGTGATGGAGCAATACAATTGACCCTTACAGAGGGCGCAAGTTCTGCTGCAAGTGCTTTTGTCAGCCCTTCAATTGCACCTTTTGCCATAGAAATGGAAGAATGAAATGGCATCCCAGTCGAAACAGCAACAGTGCTTAAATAGACAATGCTGGCTTGTTCAGTATTTTTAAGATTGGAAAGATAAGCGTGGGTAAAAGCGACAGCTCCAAGACTATTGATTTGATAATCCTGAATAAAATCAACCTGGCTTAGGCGGTTGAATGGTTTTAAGTTAATAGTGCCTGGAAAATAAACGATACCGTCAACAGGACCATCAATAGGAGGGAAGACACCAAAATCATATTTTCCGACAGTGTAAAATTCATCATACCCCTTTATTTTCATTTTAGTAGAAATTCCGATTACATTGTGGCCATTTATTTTCAAAAGCTTGGCTGTTTCTATAGCAATTTTACTAGATGCCCCGGCAAAAATATATGTTTTAGATACCATTAGCGTTTTGAAATTTTATTAGATGTTATACTTCTTTGCAAATTACTTTTGAACCTGGTTATTCCTTCTTCACGTTTTTTGGCGTGTTTGGTATTGCCGCTTTCAACTCGTACCCTCCAACGCTTATAACTGCTGAATTTTAGATTTTTTTTCATGAGCCCTTTGACCTCCGATTCTTTTAAACCAAACTGAAATTCAATAGCCTCGAAGGGTGTGCGATCTTCCCAGGCCAT
>JANYCH010000010.1 GCA_025360395.1 Cytophagales bacterium
CTTTTTTCTTACCGCAAGATGTAAAAATCAATGTACCGCCTACTAATAAAAGTGAGGCAAACTTTACTACTTTTTTCATTTGGATTGTTTTTGGGTTGAACGAATTAAAATTAAATTATAACAAATATAAAGGGTTATGCAATCTATAAAATACTAATCAAGGTTAAGCTTCTTTTATCTTTCTTATTAAAAAAATCCCATCCCTGACGGGCAATAAAATTTTTTCCACTCTGGCATCTTGTGATATTTCCTTATTAAAATCCTTAATTGCAAGAGTATCTAAATCCTTTGATTTTACATCTTCAACCACTTTTCCACTCCACAAAACATTGTCGACTACAATTAATCCTCCCATCCTAACTTTCGAAAAAATCATGCCGTAATAAACTGAATAGTTAGTTTTATCCGCATCTATAAATACCAGGTCATAACTTTCATCCAATTCTGGTAAAATATTAATTGCTTCTCCTAACACAAACTCAATTTTGGCCGACATGTTTGCTTTGGCAATGTTTTCTTTGATAGTACTTTCAAGTTCTGCATTACAATCCACAGTTGTCAGCGTCCCTCCTTCTACCAAACCTTCAGCCAGGCATATAGCAGAATATCCTGTATATGTTCCTATTTCGAGGATCCTTTTTGGCATCATCAATTTAGACAAAAAAGAGAGGAACCTGCCCTGAAAATGCTCTGAAAGCATCCTGGATCTCAATACTTTTAAATGCGTTTCCCTGCTTATATCCTTTAATACAGTAGGTTCAGGTTCAGTATGATCATCACAATACTGCTGAAGAATAGAAGAAATAAAATCCACCGGTGTTAATTTGGTATATAAACAAGGGAAGAAAGCTTTGCCGGATCCAGAAACTCCCTTCTTAATTCTATTAACTGATCCGCATTAGTGTTGTCAATTTCATCAAAAACCAGATCAAGATTTTCTACCTTGTCCATATCAAGAATACTTCTGGCCATCATCAATAAATAAGCCTGGTTATTTTCTTCAGAAATAGCCAACTGTCCTTTTATTTGTTGCTTGTAAGCTTGAAGTTTAGATTTTTTAGAGAGAAGATCATCCAGCTTTAATAGTTCCTTTGAAATCAAATCTATGCATTTATTTAATTGCTTTTTTTCTGTGCCAAAATAGACTTGAAATGCACCTGTATCAGTAAAAGCGTGATAATTAGATTCGACAGAATAAACAAATCCATATTTTTCTCTTAAAGAAAGATAAAGCAGGGAATTACTCGCGGGGCCACCGAGAATATTATTCAACAACATCAGTTTATACTTGTCTGGATGCTGAAGTGACAAGGCCCTCCCTCCCAAAATACAGTGAGCCTGCTGAATAGGTTTTTCTTTTTTTATATGCTGAATTTCAATTCCATTTACAGGATTTCTTGTCAGTTTAGATTCCTTTTTAGGCAAATTGCCTATTTTTTTTTCAATTATAGAAAAAGCCTTTTCCTTACTAAATTCACCTGTCGTTGCAATTACTATCTTATCTGTAGAAACATTCCGCTCTATAAACCTTAAAAAGTCATTGCGTTCAAATGTAGGAATGCTTTCCAGTGTACCCAGAATATTGTTCCCCATTGAGTGATTTTCAAACAATTGAGCCTCAAACTCGTCTTGAATTGCGTCATCAGGCGTATCAAGGTACATGCTTATTTCTTCCAATATAACTTTTTTTTCTTTACTCAATTCCTTTTCCGGAAAGGTTGAATTAAAAGAAATATCACACAACACATCAATGGCTTTCTCCAGGTGAACATTAAGTATTGAGGCATGAAAACAAAGTTTTTCTTTTGTGGTAAAGGCATTTAATTCACCTCCTAGAGAATCAAGATAAGTAAGCACCTGGTATGCTGATCTTTTGGAAGTGCCTTTAAAAGCCATATGTTCCCATAAATGGGCTAGGCCAATTTCGGTACCAAGTTCATCACGGCTTCCAACATCAAACATAATGGCACAATGGGCGACCTTTGTTCCTCCAACCTGACGATGTACCAATCGGATGCCATTCTCAAGTGTTTTATAAGATATTAATTCCATTAATTATTTTGCTGTATAAGTCTTAAAAATAATGAAGCCCTTTCGGGCCTCAAACTTACCTGACTGTCTGTTAATTATTTAGAAACCCAAAATTCAACTCCTCTGTTGTTGATATTGGATTTGCTTATTTCCATTATTTTACCTGATGTTAAAGGTTTAAAATCCTGCTTAATCATTCTTGACTTGGCTATTCCTTTATCAGATAGGTATTCCATAACCGTACTGGCTCTTTGTTCATACAACTTTTTGTTATTATACTCATTGCGGACAACATCAACCAAAGGCACAACTTTTAGTTTAAAGTTGGTATTATTTTTCAACACATTGATTACCCGATCAAGTTGCTTTCTGCTGTAATCTGTTAAGATTCCACCATCTTCAACCATAAAATGCACTTTCATTTTTAATTTATAGGTAGAGGAGGTATCTACAGGATCCGCCTTTTCCAATACATCGTCCAATGACAATTTGGAATTTTTGTTCAAAGAATCCGCCTTAGATTTAGCCTCAATAACTCTGTCAGTACTTTTGATTGTAAATTCTGTCCTTCTGTTTTGAGAACGTCCTTCCTCAGTAACATTCGTTGCAATAGGTTTGGACTCGCCATAACCTACTGGAATTACGGCTTTTGGATCTATTCCCTTTTCTATTAAATAATTAACTACTTCAAGAGCCCTGCTCTTAGAAAGCTTCATATTATAATCAGGAGTATCTATACTATCAGTATGTCCAGAAATTTCTATTTGCCATTTAGGATTTGAGGCCAGCAATTCATAAACATTATCAAGTTCTACCATCGACTCTGGCTTAAGAACAGATTTGTCAAACTCGAAAAAGATATTGTTTAAAGTAATTTTTGCCCCAGCTTTGGCCTTCTCAAGATGAAAATCCTGATTGTGTTGTAGTTTAAATACATTTTTTGAAACATTTACGTTTTCAGAATTAAAAACATAACCTTCACTCTCAATCTCAACTGAATGGTTTACATCAAAATTTAAGGCTAAAACATATTTACCAGTAAGTTTATTTGAATTATAAACTCCAATAACTTTATGACTTTCAAGATTAGTAACTGTGATAGTAGAATATATCGGTTCAGAAGTTTCTTTATTCAAGATTCTTCCTGCCATTACGATCATGTTTGGATCAGTAGTGTGGCGTTTTACCACATAAAGATCTTTTTCGCCATAGCTGTCTTTTCTATGAGTAGAAAAATATCCTTTAGAACCATCTGCAGAGTAAACAAAATAACTGTCATCATCAGCAGTATTTACTGGATAACCTAAATTTTGTGGAAAACTCCATTTAGATGAATCCGGAAGATAAGTACTTGTGAAAATATCATAACCACCTATAGTTTTATGGCCGTCCGAACTAAAAAAAAGTGTTCTTCCATCAAAATGCATAAATGGCGCATCTTCGTTATCTGAAGTATTTATAGGCGAGCCAGCATTTACAGGTTCTGCCCATTCTCCTTCAGAATCTAAGTCAGCAAAATAAATATCGAGGCCTCCCTTACCCCCTGGCCTATCACTCGAAAAATATAATCTTTTTCCATCAGGAGTTAAACATGCACTGGATTCCCATCCCTTTCTTGAATTGATGTTAGATCCTAATTTTTTAGGTTTATTCCATACCAGTCCATCTAAAGTTGATAATAAAATATTTCCACTTGTTGCACTAGCAGATTTAGATCTGTAAACAAATAATTTTTGGCCATCTGGTGAAATTCCTATGCAAGCGTCATGGTCATTACTATTTATTGGAACACCCATATTTCTAGGCTCTTTCCATTCACCGTTTTCAAAATTCGAAACATATACATCTTCAAAATATTTATTATCAATGTCTACCTTACCATTAGTAGTACTACTTCTTCTTGAAGTAAAATACATTACAGTTTCATCTGCATTAACTACAGGTACATATTCTGAATACTTAGTATTAACTAAAGAACCTAAATTTTTAATTTCTACATTAAGAGAATCATGAACCATTTGTCTCCCATATTCACATTGTTTTATTTTGGCCTTTAACTCTTTATACATAACCTGGTTTTGATCAGAAGCACTGAAACCAGTATCAATTTTTTTTAGTTGGTTATTAAATAAAAATATAGCTGAATCAAACTTATTATTATAGTGATAAGCCTGGCCTAAATAAAAATCAATTTCTTTAGGTTTAAAATTTCTGCTTTTTGCAAATAAAAGAGGTTTAAGAGATTCTATTTTAGTATTAGAAAACAGATAAGAAACACCAGTTATATATTTAATTTCAGGTTGATTGGGCTGTAAGCTATCAGCCCTTTTTGCATAATCCAGAGCGAGGTTAAAATTATTTATTTTATATGCCTCGTTCATTAGATACTTATATCTTTT
>JANYCH010000078.1 GCA_025360395.1 Cytophagales bacterium
GGTTGACCTGGCCCAAGAAATCAACCTGAAGCAGCTTACCGAAGATATGTTCAACGGTGAAAAAATAAACAACACTGAAAACAGGGCTGTATTACACACAGCTTTAAGAAACCGCTCTAATAAACCTGTATATTTTGAAGGAAAGGATGTAATGCCTGAAATAAACGCAGTCCTTTCTAAAATGAAGGTTTTCTGTGAGAAAATACATAGTGGTTCCTGGAAGGGGTATACAAATAAATCTATTACAGACATTGTTAATATTGGCATAGGAGGTTCAGATCTTGGTCCATACATGGTTACAGAAGCGTTGAAACCTTATGCAAAACAAGGGTTTAATGTTCACTTTGTTTCGAATGTAGACGGTTCTCACATTGCTGAGTGTCTGAAAAAAGTAAATCCTGAAACAACTCTTTTTATTGTTGCTTCTAAAACCTTCACTACGCAGGAAACACTTTCTAATGCCGAAACCGCAAAATCCTGGTTTCTTGAAAAAGCGAAAGACCAGACACATGTTGCCAAACACTTCGTCGCTCTATCAACCAATGCTAAATCTGTTTCTGCCTTTGGGATTGACACAGATAATATGTTTGAGTTTTGGGATTGGGTAGGAGGAAGATATTCACTTTGTTCAGCTATCGGGTTATCTGTAGCCTTATACATAGGTTTTGACAATTTTGAAGAAATGCTGACCGGTTTTCATGAAATGGATGTCCATTTTCGTAATACCCCATTTGAAGAAAATATTCCAGTTATCCTGGCCTTGCTTGGAGTATGGTATAATAACTTTTTTGAGGCAGATTCACATGCAATTTTGCCCTATGACCAATACATGCACCGCTTTGCAGCCTATTTTCAGCAAGGTGACATGGAAAGCAGTGGAAAAACTGTTACAAGAGAAGGCAAAGCCATTACCTATTCAACCGGACCAATTATCTGGGGGGAGCCTGGTACTAACGGGCAACATGCATTTTATCAGCTTATTCATCAGGGATCCAAATTAATCCCATGCGACTTTCTTGCGCCTGTACAAAGCCAAAATCCTATTGGAGATCATCACAAAATTCTTTTGTCTAATTTTTTCGCCCAAACCGAAGCCTTAATGAAGGGTAAATCTGCTGATGAAGCAAGGGCAGAATTGAAAAAGTCGGGAATGTCAGAAAAGGAAGTTGAAGAACTGGTAAACCACAAGGTGTTTGCAGGAAACAAGCCAACCAATTCTATTTTCTTTAAAAAGCTTACTCCTAAAGTTTTAGGATCATTAATTTCTATGTACGAACAAAAAACTTTTGTACAGGGTATGATCTGGAACCTAAATCCTTTCGATCAATGGGGCGTTGAGCTTGGTAAACAACTTGCCAAAATCATATTACCGGAATTAGAAGAAAATAACGTAATTACCAGCCACGATTCATCAACTAACGGGCTAATTAGTTATTACAAAAAGAACAGGGTTAATTAGTATTCAAATAAGTGATTAAATGAAATAGTGCGTCCAAATAGACTGCACTATTCATTTCGGATCAAAGCCGTTAATGCAGTACGTATTTAACGTCTGTAACAAAGCAAACACCGCTTACATCTTGCAAAAAAACCTTAATTTCTTTCACAATTTCTTCTGCAACAGTTTCTTCACAAACTGTTATAAGCATGCTGTTTATAAATACATCATTTAAATCATCACCGTGCTTAATTCCCCTTTTTCCTTTGCCTGTAACATTTGGAATTAAAGTATAGCCTGTAACTCCATGTTTTTCAATCATTTCAATAACTATATCTATAGACCGCTTTTCTGTAATAACTTCAATTTTTTGTAAATTTTTCATATTGTCATCAGTTAAATAAACATTTGAACCAGGTAGTTATAAACAGGAATCCCTATTATAACATTAAAAGGGAATGTGATAGCAAGCGACATTGGGACATAAATTCCAGGATTCGAATGAGGAATGGCAACACGCATTGCGGCCGGCACCGCAATGTAAGACGCACTTGCACATAATACTGTAAACATCAATGCATCTCCCTGGCCCATGTGGAAGATTTTTGCAAGTAAAATACCAATTCCTGCATTTGTTATCGGGACTAACAAGGCAAAAAGAATTGAAAATGCCCCGGCTGCCTTTAAATCTTTTAACCTTCTTGCAGCAACAATACCCATGTCAAGTAAAAAAAGACAAAGGATTCCTTTGAACATATCACCTGCAAATGGTTTGACAGATTCATATCCTTTCTCACCCACAATCAATCCGATAACAAGGCTTCCTATAATCATGACGATTGAACCTTCTGTAAAAGCATCTTTTATGGTGTGGAATAACGTGGTTTTATTGCTGTCATCTTTATTGTAAAGTTTATAAAGCACAACCGCTGTAATAATGGCTGGAGATTCCATCAAGGCCATAGCGGCCACCATGTGGCCGCCAAAAGGTATGTGGTTACTTTGGAGAAAGGCTATTGCAGTAATAAAAGTTACCGCACTTACGGATCCGTAGGTGGCAGCAAGGGCGGCAGCGTCTGATATTGAATACTTTTTCCTTAGGATAAAGAATGTATAAAAAGGTATTACCGAAGACATGGCAACCGCCAATATCAATATACCTGATACACCTTCCCCAAAACCACTTTTACTAAGTTCCATTCCTCCTTTAATTCCAATGGAAAACAAAAGATAAAGTGAAAAGAATTTAGGTAAGGGCTGTGGGATTTCCAAGTTGGACCTTATAGCAATTGCAATCATTCCCATAAAGAAGAACAGTACCGGAGTGTTAAGAAAGTTGAGGAATAAATCGCTTGGGTTCATGTCTAATAGATTTTAGTTATTTCAATGTGGATAAGAAGTTTTCCGGAATGTATTCTACCTTTCCTGTTTCAAGATCGTATACTGCCCCAATAATTTTTAAATCATTGTTCTTCACTGACTTGGTCAAGATTGGTTCCAGATTTTTAAGCTGTTCTACCTGCATGGCTACATTAATTTTAACAGCATTTTCCATCTGGTCCCCGCCATGTTTTTTGGCTTCTTCAGCAGCAGGTTTTATACTGTTTATTAGCGTTATTATATGCCCCGGAACCTCCGGTATATTATATGCAGCTGTTACTGCCCCGCATTTTGTATGGCCTAATACAACAATAAGTTTAGCGCCCAGTATTAAGTGAGCAAATTCTATGCTCCCCCAGGATGCATAGGAAGATACCTGGCCTGCTGTTCTTATGATAAAAAGATCTCCAAGCCCCTGGTCAAAAATAATTTCATTTGGAACCCTGGAATCAGAACAACCAACAATAACGGCAAATGGATTTTGGCCACCTGAAACTTGTTTAAGCCTATTAATGTCCTGATTGGGACGTATACTTTTTCCATTTACAAACCTTTCGTTCCCTTCTTTTAGTTTTTTAATTGCTATATCGGGTTCCATTTTTGGCACTTGTGCAACCAGATAACCAACGTTTAACATTGTTAAAATTTTAACGGAAATCAGTAATCGTTTCATAATACAAATCGTTTAATTGTTTTACTTGTCTTTTTGATTGTTTTACTTTGTTATGCAATAGTAATACTATCATAATAAATTACAATACTTTTATTAGGATTTAATTTTAACTTTATAGAAAATTCTAGTGATGCAGTGGAACCTGGAAATCAAAATCAATGAAAAGCTTTACTTGAGAGATCCTAAATCTTCAGAGTTAGGCAGAAATATCCTGAAAGAAGGAATTTTAATGATTGAGGAACATGGCATTGAAAGTTTTACGTTTAAGAAGCTAGCACAGCAATTAAAAACAACAGAATCCAGTATTTACCGGTATTTTGAAAACAAGCAACTCCTTTTACTATATATTTTAAGCTGGTATTGGCAGTGGTTAGAATATCTGATTGTTTATAAAACCAATAATATCAGCGATACAGGAAAAAAAATAGACATCGTTTTGGATGTCCTTTTGCTAAATACCCAGGATTATATAGATGGAGGTCCAGATGTTGATAAGAGAGTACTTCACAACCTCGTAATAAAGGAGGCCTCAAAATCATACTTAAGCCATGATGTAAGTACTTTTAATGAGAATAAATTTTACAAGCCATACAAGGACATTTCCATCCGGATTGCCGGGCTGTTTCAGGAAATTAATCCTGAATATAAATACTCACGGAACCTTGCGAGTACCGTTTTACTAATGTCACGGAACCTGTATTTTTTTATGCAAAATCTCCCTTCACTCACTGATTTTCCTGGAACAAAAGAAGTGGCAAATACAAAAGAATTCCTAAAGCAGTTAATTACCAAAAGCCTGGTTTAAAACACTACCGATTTTAGCCAAATAGCTTTCCGTTTTAATTTTAAAATGATAATTTGCGTTTTTAACATTATAAAATAAATTATTTTAATATTTACATATCTTGTTTTTAATATATTATATTTTAACCTTTTTTTAACTATTTGATTTCCAAACTGATTTAATTT
>JANYCH010000083.1 GCA_025360395.1 Cytophagales bacterium
CCAAATACTTCTTTGATGTGCTTAGGAGCAATCCCCAAACCTGAGCAAACGCCCGCAGTGGTAGTATTGGAGGAGGTTACAAAAGGGTAGGAGCCAAAATCTACATCCAGCATTGATCCTTGCGCACCTTCAGCCATCACAGAATTTCCATCAGAAATTGCCTGGTTTATAAAGTATTCAGAATCAATAAAGTTGAAATTTTTAATTGCTTCTAATGCCGTAAAGAAAACTTCTTCAAGTGAATTTATATTGTCGTCTCCTGAATGATAATCAAGTTTGTAATAGTCCAGTATGGATTTATGCTCTTCTTTTAAGCTTTCGTACTTTTGCTTAAAATTTGGAAGAAAAATATCTCCAATACGGATTGCGCGCCTTGCTACTTTATCCTGGTAAGTCGGTCCGATGCCTTTTAATGTAGATCCTATTTTATTTTCTCCTTTTGATAATTCAGAAGCTTTGTCAAGCAGCCTGTGAGTAGGAAGGATAATAGAAGCCTTTTTAGAAATGAAAAGGTTCTTTTTGAAATTGATGTTATATTTTTTTAGGCTCTCAATTTCTTTATTGATAAAAACCACAGGATCAAGAACAACACCATTTCCGATCACATTTTTGATGTTTTCATGAAATATCCCGGATGGGACCTGGTGCAGGACATGTTTGTTACCATCAAATTCAAGAGTGTGCCCGGCGTTAGGGCCGCCTTGAAAGCGTGCTACCACATCATATTTTGGTGCCAGAAAATCAACAACTTTTCCTTTTCCTTCATCGCCCCACTGAAGGCCCAAGAGTACGTCAACTGCCATCTATATGATGATTTTTCTTAATTGATTAATAGATTCTTCTTTTGTATCCACAATACTGAATACTGTGTGCAACTTCATCATTTCCAGCAGTTTTCTGATCTGAGGAGAAGGACTGACCAACATGGCTTCCCCACCATTGTCTTTAAACGAATTTAACAGGTTTATAAGCAAACTAATGCCAGAGCTGTTCATGTACCTGACACCAGAAAGATCTATCCCACACAAGAGTAAGTGATGAGATTCTACTTTTTCTTTTATAGACTCCTGGATTTCTTTATCTGCTGTATCGCCGAGTAAATCTCCTTTGATATTTAAGAATAGAATGTTTTCCTGTATTTCAAGGGAGTAATCCATAATGTATTTTTTAAGCGGCTTTTGATTTTTTTAAAATGATGTTCTTTTTTTCAAAACGATGTTCACAATTTTCTTTTACACAATTTCCATACAAGATAAGAGAATGATGCAAAACTTTAAATAAAAGCAACTCACCAACTTTAGTTTCAATATTGTGTAGCCTGGGATCACAAAATTCTGTAACCCTGTGGCAATCTGTACAAATTAAATGATCATGTTGCCTGTAGCCAAAACTTTTTTCATACTGCGCCATGTTTTTACCAAACTGATGTTTGGTAACTAAATCGCAATCAACCAATATGTCAAGAGTATTGTAAACTGTTGCCCGGCTTACCCTGTAGTTTTTGTTTTTCATGCTAATGTAAAGTGACTCTACATCGAAATGACCATCCCGGGTATAAATTTCTTCAAGGATAGCAAAACGTTCGGGTGTTTTCCTCAACTCTTTGTTCTCGAGATAAGCTGTTAAAATGCTTTTTACCTCGGTGTAGACTTGCGGATTAAATGCCATTCTTGTTTTTCAGGACAAATATAATGAGAATCCTTGCTTCTTACTATTTTGTTAAGCCATTGTAGTATAAACGTTCTGGACATCATCGTCCTCTTCCAGCTTTTCTACAATTTTGTAAACTTCTTCCTGCTGCTCTGGTGTAAGTTCTTTGGTATCGTTAGGAATCCTTTCAAATTCTGCGGTGATAATTTGGTAGCCTTTTTCTTCCAGGAATTTCTGGATCGAGCCGAAACTTTCGAATTCTCCGTAGATCACAATTCCATCCTCATCTTCTGAAGCTTCTTCACCACCAAAATCAATCAGTTCAAATTCCAGCTCCTCTACATTAATGTTGTTATTGGCAATTTTAAAACGGCATTTTCTGTCAAAAAGAAAATCAATTGACCCGGAATTCCCTAATGTTCCTCCATTTCTGTTGAAGATCACCCTTAAATTCGCAACAGTTCGTGTGGGGTTGTCCGTAGCCGTTTCAACTAAGATGGCTATTCCATACGGACCTTTGCCTTCATAAACCAATTCTTTAAAATCTGCAGAACTTTTATCAGAAGCGTTTTTAATTGCACGTTCAATATTGTCTTTGGGCATATTATCTGCCCTTGCACTCTGGACTATTGCCCTTAACCTGGAATTTCCATCCAGACTTGGGCCGCCTGACTTAACTGCCATGGCAATATCCCGGCCATATTTAGTGAACATCCGGGACATATTGCCCCAGCGTTTCATTTTCCTTGCTTTACGAAATTCAAATGCCCTTCCCATTGTGTTTGTTTTATAAATAGCCTGTTAAAAACTGGGGTTGCAAATTTTAATAAAATAAATTAAAACACCTTGTTTTAAAAAGCATTTACTCAAAAGATAATGCTTAAATGGTGGTGATTTCAGGAGTTTGGGGAAGATTTAGGTTTCCAGAATTTGCTCCACCCAGGTTTTGCCCCAGTTATCAAGTTCTTCCTGCGACCAAAGGCTTGGAAAAAACACCTTCTTCTGGAATCTTGGAGGCAGGTATTGTTGCCAGTTGGTTCCACCCGTGCTGGGTATGGCATTGTGTTTCCTTTGAAGGTGTTTGACAGCACTTTTGAAATGCGCCAGTCCCCAACCTATATTTATAGATACATCCAGCTTACGCAGCAGTTCTACTATTTCTTCTTTTTTCTGTGCTTTTGGTACGAATTCTTCCGCGACCCTGTTCAGGTTTTTGTTTTGAAGTTCGATACTTAGTTTTAGGAGCTGATCGGAGTATTTTTCTTCGAAATGTTTAAGTGTTATGGTTTTTTCGCCTGATAATACTTCAGTTGCGCCCTGTTTCCAATAGATGTGTTCATATAGTTCCTCAGTTATATGGTCTCCTTCAAGGCCAGCTCTTAAATCTTTATCGACAAGGTTATAAAGGTCCGTACAATATATTTCAATCATCCGAAATTGTACGGATTGAAAACCGCTTGCAGGTAAAATGCTTAACCTGAATTTTAAAAACTGTTCCCTGTTTACACCATTTGCCATTACATCAAAGGAATTAACAAGTTGGTCCAGGTAATTATTTATTCGTTGAAGTTTGGAAATAAGTTCGTCTTCAGTAAGCTCATGGTCGCTGCAAATCTGCTGCAATTCCCATAAGGTAAGTTTGAAATATAACTCTGTGATTTGGTGATAGGCTATAAAAATTATCTCGTCAGGTTGGTGGGTTTTCGGATTTTGCAGGCTTAAAAGAGTATCCAGGTGAATATAGTCCCAGTACGTTGTGAGCCTGGAATAATTCATTCCTTCAAGG
>JANYCH010000084.1 GCA_025360395.1 Cytophagales bacterium
GATTGAATGGTAACAGCAGAAATTACAAAATCATTATCTTTGTTGACATCAATCTTTCATGGAACATAAACTCAATATATCAGCTATAGAACTTTATTCACGTAAAGCAATAAAACCTTTTCTGGACAAATCTTTTACAGGAACATCCATTACTGGCAGCCAGATATTGAAATTCTGTCAAATAGAACAGCTTAATTTTTTTATAATACAGCAACTGTTTTCAAAATGGCATGAGGAAACTACAAAGTTAAAAAGTCCTTATTTTGATTTTGAAAATGACGATGTAAAACATGCCCTAAGCGTTTTTATGGGTGTTGTTTCACAGCACATAAAAATCTCAAAAGAAGATTTTACTCCTTTGTTACTTCAAGCTGTTTTCAATACTATTTTCTATGTTAATGCTCCGGTACTTTTCCTTGAACAAAAACATCTTCAACATGATAAAACTCAAAATGAGGATGAATTAAAATCTGCTTTTAAATACCTGAAGGCATATCCAAAATTCAACGATTTTTATAAATCAAGCGAATCAAAATGGATTGGAAAAACAGGCAAATCTATTGTAGATGATTTTAAAAGCAAATTCAGTACCTATTACAACGAACAAGAGGTTGTGGACAAAGTAATGGGAGATTTTAATACATTTTTGCCAGTCCTTCCATCAGATTTTTATTATTCAGAAGCAACCAAAACTATTGACTATTCTATTCGCCCTGACGAAAACAAACCGGTTTCTATAAATGAGTTGATTGGAAAAGAGCAAAAATCTACAACACTAAACCTGCATACTAAAAATAAAATAGTAGATTTAAGGTCAGCAATGAGCATAAACCAACGTTTTATGTTTGTAAAGGACCTTTTTAAAGGAGATAGCTCTGCTTTTGAAGGTGCAATGAGCCTAGCTGACAATAGCACTTCATATGAAAATGCGGTTAATGCATTGATTGACAACTATTCCAATCGATTTGGATGGATCATTGACAGTGATGAAGTAAATGAATTATTTGACTTAATTGGCAGAAAGTTCCTTACTGAAGGTCCGGAAAAATCAGTTTCTTAGTTAAAATTCTCTATCAGGATTTCTTTTAAAACTGCCTGGCAAGAATAAACCCTATTTTCAGCCTGTTCAACAACAAGAGAATCAGGACCATCCAGAATTTCATCAGATAACTCTATGTTTCTTCGGACAGGTAGGCAATGCATCACCTTTGCATTATTTGTTACTTCCAGTTTTTCATTAGTCAACATCCAATTACTATCCAGGCTTAAAACCTGTCCATAATCATTGTAACTGGACCAGTTTTTAACATAAATAAAATCAGCATCCCTTAATGCTTCATTTTGATCATAAATAATTGGAGTTGAACCAGTAAACTTTTCGTATAATTCATAACCCTTAGGATGTGTAATAACAAAGTCTACATTTCCTTTCAACATCCATTCAGAAAAAGAATTCGCCACTGCCTGAGGCAATGGTTTTATATGCGGAGCCCAGGTAAGCACAACTTTAGGCTTATCTTTGGTTTTATGTTCATGGATTGTAATAAGGTCAGCAAAAGACTGAAGTGGATGCAAGGTGGCACTTTCCAAACTGACAATTGGAACCTTAGCATATTTGACAAACTTTTGAAAAAAGTCTTCCGAATAATCTTCCAATTTATCCACCAATTTTGGGAAAGATCTTATTCCTATAATATCGCAATATCTTCCCATCACCGCAGCTGCATCTTTTATGTGCTCAACAGTATTTTGGTTCATTATGATACCTTCCTGCGTTTCAAGTGCCCATCCTTCTTTGTCAAGGTTCATAATCATGACGTTCATTCCCAGGTTCATGGCAGCCTTTTGGGTACTTAAACGAGTTCTTGTGCTTGGGTTCATAAAAATGAGCCCAATTGTTTTGTTTTTCCCTAATGCAGAATCTTCAAAAGGTTCCTTTTTTAGCTTAAGGGCCTTTTGAAGTAGTTTCTCAACATCTTCAACATCATCAACAGAAAGGAAATTTCTCATTGTACTGAAAGAATTTAAGTGTGCAATATCTTAAAAAATTGGAAGGGATTTTGAAAATTCTATTCGACTTATATTTAATAAAATGAAATCAAGTATTTTAAAGCTTAAAACATACCATTCATTACAGACTAACTAAATTTTTTTTCTATTAGGGATATATATTTCCGTTTCAGGTTTCTTACATAAATTTATATTTTAGATAACATATGGAAAGTATTATTTTAGAAAAGTACTACAAAACAATTCATACATCATTGCGTGAAAGGGGCACCCAAATCATGGCAAAAAGGGCTTTAG
>JANYCH010000014.1 GCA_025360395.1 Cytophagales bacterium
CAGGCACTTTATGGCAAAAAAGTGTTTACCAGTTCAAAGTCAACAAACTACATGATTCTCTTCTTGATGGAAAAAACATTTGGGTTTCAGGAGCAAACCAGGAACACTATTTATATGCTAATTTATCTGGAAAGTATTTAAACTGGTCAGTTAGTAA
The DNA here is from genome assembly GCA_025360395.1 of Cytophagales bacterium. Taxonomy (GTDB): domain Bacteria; phylum Bacteroidota; class Bacteroidia; order Cytophagales; family UBA9547; genus UBA9547. The sequence goes on from JANYCH010000014.1 coordinate 158, forward strand.
AGACGATTTTGATAACATTAACAAATTTTATGCTGTAGAAAACATAAGGAAAAATTTTTATTCCAACCTTCCTGAAATCATTATCGATGACTCACTAAGAATGCAAGGGGTATTCAATAAAATCCCACAATTGAAAAATAAATATGTTTTAAAAGACCGAAATGTCTATATACTTCAGCGAAAATAATAATACAATATCTGTCCATTAGGCTTGGAAGGCTTAATACCTTGGTTCTCTGGTATATTTATTATTGTTTCATCTATTCTAGCATCAAATGTATTGAGGTGTTTTAAGACAGCCTTCATTGCCTTCTTTTCTAGTTTTTCATTTCCTCTGTTCGTTACAAATTCCATTGCCATAATAAGGTTTGGATCAATACTTAACTTGCTAGAAATTTTATCAAGTTCGAACCTCGATTCTGGTATAAGATTCATACTATCCTGAGAAACAAAAACCTCCAGTTTGATCTTTTCAATTCTTGCCAGAAGTTTATGCGCAGCAATTGAATCCATATGGTGTCTTTTCCAGGAATTGTAATGATTGAATAACTGGATTTTAGTATCCAACTCATTATTATATAGATGAATGTGATTTTTCAATTCATTTTCTAAATAGCTGTAATCACTAAAGAAAGCAGTTAGATTTTTAAGTTGACCAGCAGGATAATATTCATTTTGATTATATTTCTTGCATAAAAAAGCCTCCTCAGCAGAGGTAATGAAATCAGTTTTGATTTTGGTCTGGTACAGACTTGCATATCCATCCACCAAGACTTTAGCAAAATAATAAGCTGTATCAAGCTTTACCGGATGGGGAACAGGAACTACAACATATCTTGTATTTCCCATTTCATAAGAAACAATATGATTAGGTGTAAAAATAGTATCTCTGCCATCAGGTAGTTTAAAATCAATATAATTATGGGAATTTTTATGAATATTACTTAATTTCCCACTGAGGGTGTCCATCTTGGTAGTTATAACAAAACCATCCTGAAATGATTTTTGAGCTAAAGCTAAATTTAAACTCCAAAGAGAAATCAACAAAACGAATAAAACCGAGTAAGATAACTTTCTTTTCATGTTAAGGTTTTTTATATCAAAGATCAATAAATTACACATCAGTTTGTAACTTAAGTTGACCTATAATAATATCAAAGCATCTACGTTAAAATAAATAAAGAGTTTAGATTTGAAGCATGTTTATCAAAGGAAAAAATGTCATTAGACTGAAAAGACAAGGATTAAAAGGATATAGATGGATGATTAACTTAACCAATATGAAATCAAAGAACATCATCATTATAATATTAAATGGATTTTTACTTGTGAATTGTGCCAGCAGAAACGAAAGGGATTTTTTTAAACCTAAAAATACAGGGGTTTCAGATTCTTTGAAAAATGATTTGATTACGGATAGGGAAATCAGCTTTAAAAATCAGATCAGCCCGATCATTTTAGGAAAATGTATAGATTGCCACAAACCAAATTCCACCAACCCTAATTCACCAGGTGACTATTTTTATACACTTGACGGGATAAATATTGATTATGATGGAGTAAAGAAAAAAGTTGATGAAAGATATCTGGGCTCATCCATAAGCAAAATAGAATATAGGATCACCAGCCAAAAGGTGGATGAGAGGATGCCTTATATGCTTGATCCTTTAAGCCAAAATGATATACTATTGATCAGGTCTTGGATTGCCCAGGGCGCGAAGAACAATTAAATATACAAATTGCTGGTATCTCCATACAAAGCCCCCCCAATAGAGTTTTCAGATGCCCCGGTAACCGATTTTAAGGCATTGTACTGATTAGTTATTCTTAAATATCCAAGGTAAGCAAAAATCAAAGCCTCTTTGAAACTGATTAATTCGGAATTTGGAATAATTATTTTACTATCGTCAGGGATCTTTTCCTGGATCTTTTCCATTAAAAATAAATTCATTGCTCCTCCACCTGTTACAAGCATCTCTCCTGCCGTAAGTATGTTTTTTGATATTTGAACGGCGATATGTTCACATACAGTGAAGAGTTTATTCTCAATTGTGTCTCCACTTCTATCTAAAATTTCATGGAAAACCTGATCGACCCATTCTTTCCCTAAAGATTTAGGCGGCGTTTTAACATAATAATCAAGGTTATTAAGTTTTTGCAACAATTGAATGTTCAATTGCCCGGATCTGGCAATTTCCCCACCTTTATCATAAACAAATCCCTTTTCATTGGAAAGTCTGTTTAAAACCAAATTAGCGGGACAAATGTCAAAAGCAATAATGCCCGCTTCATTCTGTTTTACAGAAATATTAGCTATCCCTCCAAGGTTAAG
>JANYCH010000146.1 GCA_025360395.1 Cytophagales bacterium
CCTTGAACAATGTAACTTTTGAGAACAAAGGTTCTGTAAGGGTTGAAGGCGGTTTTACGATCAATACAGGAATTAATTCCTTGTTGAATGAAGATTCCATTTCAGCAGCATCTCTCACTTTAAATACCAAATTTAAAAACAGCGGGGTTTTGATTTCAACTGCAGGTTCTGTAACCTTCAACGGAGTATCAAACAGTTACAACAGCTGTATATTAAAATCTGATGATTCTTTTACATTTTCAGGGATTGATACTTTGTTCAATGCAGCTGTTATAAGGTCTGGGAATAAAGTTACAAGTCAAATAACCCTCCAGGGACAATATTTTAAAAATGAATCCACTGGATTTGTAGAGGGAATAAATTTTGCAAATATTGGAACCACAGTTCTAGGCTCCGGGAATTTTGCTTTTTCTGGAAATACTATTAACCAAGGGAAGTTTGGTATAGACGGAGGCGGTTTAAACTTTTATGACTTCACTCTCACGGGAATGAGATTTTTTGATGTTCAGAATGTAGTGCCTCACAGCTCTGTTACTAAAAATGCGCTTATTAAACAAGACACGACCTTTTTGCCTGGTACATGTTCTAACATCATCAAACAAGCAGTTTGCGGACAGGCAGCCCCAATCAAAATTTTATCCAATAGCCCGATATGCATTGGCAATACTCCATCACTGACCATCACCGGCCTTGAAAAAGGAAACAAACTACAGGTTTATTTAGGCAAGGACTCCTTATCAGGTATTATTACCGGAACAGGTGGGGACATGAGTTTTGTCATTCCTGCTTCTAGACTGAAAACCGACACAAACATCATCAGTTTAAGATTGAAGACTGAGAAATGTGGAGATTTTTACATTGGAGATTCTGCGATAATTGTGGTCAATGCGAGTCCTAATGTGAGTTTACCTGTCACCGGCGGTATATTTTGCCAGGGCGCTTTGGCGACTGTAAAAATTGCTAACAGTGATTATAAAGTGAATTATCGGATGTTTGAGAATAATGCGCCTGTCAGTCTTGTCAAAACAGGTACAGGCTCTGATATCATCATTGAGCTTATGAATTTACCACCCGGAGTTCATACCTTAACCATTGTTGCAGACGCCTATGGCTGTGCTTCAGTTAACCTTATTAACAACGCTACTGTATTTATCAATGCCCCTCCTATGATCAACCTGATGGCAACAGCGGTCTCTCCGGTCTGTCAAAACCAGAGTTCTGTCGTAACAATTAAGAATACTGCAAATGGTGCAAGCTACGATGCTTTCGTCAATGGCAATTTAGTAGGACATGGTATTGGAACAGGTCTTGACCTGCCAATCCCTATCCCGGCAATAGCACTTCGGGTAGGGTCCAATGTTGTGACAGTTAAAACAAAGGTGAGTGGTTGTGGAACTGTAATCCTTGTTACAACCGCCACTATCATGGTAAATCCAGACCCGACACTTTATTTCGAAGCTTCAGGCAGCACGGTGACCAATGCACAGGACACGGCTTTTGTGACCATTACAAATGCCCCGGTTGGGACACAACTTACCGTAAACTACCCTAACATGTCGTCACCCACTCTAATTCCTGTAAACAATGCTTTGCCGATTGTATATAAATTTAAAATAAGTGATGCTGTTACCAGTGACTTTGTTGTAAAAATTTCCGCTACGGTGATCGGTTGCAAATCGGTTACCTATTCTGATACTGCTTTGATCAGGGTCCGCAGGACCATCACATCCCTGTCAAATGAAGCAAGCCTTCAGGACCTCAATGTTTATCCAAACCCAAGCAATTCTATTTTCTATGTACAGTCCGGTGCTGAATTCAATAAAATAACCATGACCAACATCACCGGAACGGTGGTTTGGGAAGAAGGTTTCAGTCCTACCAGCAACAAGACTATTGAGGAAGATCTTCCTAAAGGGATTTATTATCTGGAATTGGAGGGCGCTGATTTTAAGGTAAACAGGAAAGTGATCAAGGAGTAACTTTTGAGTTGTGGGTTATGAGTTGCGAGCAGATTATACGATTTTGTAATTACCAACTGATTAGGCAATGTGGGGGTAGAAGAGCAAGAACAATTCGAAATTAAAATAAGTCAATATATTTCTAAGTTGAACTAATAATTGTCTCACAAAACGATCATTTTGTGAGATTATTCCTTAAAGAAGATTTTACAGATCGCTAATTAATACAATAACAAGTTTAAGTATAACAAGCAAAAAAAGAAGTGGTAAATGTAAGTACTTAAGGATTGGTTAATTACTCTTTTATCAACTTCTTACTTATTAATTTTCCGCTATTCATTTTTATCTGTATCAAATAAACACCGCATGGTAAAACAGCAACATCAAGATGTTTTTGATCATTATGAAGAGCTACTTCACCTAAAACGTTAAGTAAAGTATAACTTTCTATATTATCTGAGTTGATATTCAGGAAGGAAGTAAAGGGATTTGGAAATACTGAAACATCACGGTCTAAATTAAAATCTTTTTCTATAGTTAGTGATGTGATAATTTCGTTTTTACCTAATTCATATATGCCCCCTCCAGCACTCCTTATAAACTTATTTCCAACTACAACAATTGACCAGGTAACAGAATGAATATTGTAATCAATATTCTGCCAAGCCTGGTTGTTTTCTGAAAGAATAAAAGTGCTGTCTTGATTGTTTTGGACAAAAACAAATCCCCCAGATACTGATAATAAAGTTACATCGTAAAACCCTCTCTCATTCTTAACCAAACCTTCATTAAAGGGTATCCAGGTGACACCATTGTCTGTTGATTTGTATATCCCACTGTTTTCCACTGTCATATAAAGGTTATTGTTATATTGAATAAGGCTTGTAATCTTGCCAAAATATATATTGGTCCAGCTTCCAGATAGGCTACTTGATTTCATCAATCCGGAAAATGTGCCACATAAGATATCACCATTTTTTAGTTCTAATACTGATGGAGCTGGAGAATGTATGGCCAAAGTCCAGTCAATTTTGTTAGAAGTGAAGAAAAGTCCGTTTATTGTAGCCGCTATTAGAGTATTATTAATGAACTTAAGCTGATTTATGGCAGGTGGATTAATATCTTGTTCAAGCTTGGGAACTGTAGTTATTTTTTGCCATTTCTCTGCCTTGTCGTTCGAAGCAAATATCTCGCCCCATATGTTGCCTGTATAAAAGGTATTATTATTTATCACACAGGATGTAAAAGTAGAACTTTCGCTTCCTAATGCGGGCGACATCATTTTTCTCCAAGTTTTACCACTATCAGCAGAGGTTATAATTTTCCCAGACCCCACACCAAGAACAAAATTATTATCTGAAGCAAAATCATATATATTAGCCATTATTATTTCATCCTTGCGAACGTTTTCCCATCGAGGATTGTCCTGGGTTAGATAATTCACCCCGGAAATTCCTCCCGCAAAGAAAGTGTCCTCATATTGAAAAATAACAGAGACATTGTCCCAAGTTCCGTTATAAAACCTGTTCCAGTTTCCCTGGTTTAGAATGTACATGCCATTGTTTGTACCGGCATACCATTGATTGTTTATTTTTTTTATCAGGTTTACATTTTTGCTCTCCAAATTATTGTTCAATGTATCAAAGGATTGAAAATCGTCTTTGGTAAGGATGATTCCCGAACTTGTACATAAGTAGAGCGAATTTCCATCTTGTGTTACGCTATTTAAAGTAGAATATGGGTTAAACGGAAATTTTATCCTGGTATGGAAACTCAAATCATTGTTCAAAACAAAAAGACTATCGCCGGACTTTATTATGAGTATTTCACCTGATGAAATCATTTGAGGAAAATTTAAGCCAAGCTCTAAAGAATCCCATTTTTCTACTGCCAGATCAAAATAATATACTCTCTTTCTATCTGAATTATAAGCAATTAGCTTATTTCTATGAAATGAGTAGCCTGATTGATAGTTTTGAAGAACACCAAATTTTTTTACTGATTCAAACGTTGTGTCGCTTGCAAACCGGTTTAATTGAAAGGTATCCTTCCTGTTGCCCATAATAGGGAACGGCCCATGCATTCCGATTTTTGTAGTGGTTGTTCTAGTTTGTATTATTAAGCTATCATCTATATGAACGTTATTTACATAAACCGGAGAGCTGTTTAAAACATTGATCAAATAGCCGTTATTTGATTTTTTAAGAATTCCCAGGAAATAATCTTGACTAACATATTCTTTACCTCTAATAGAAAAATGCTTATCAAATCCTGTAAAGTTTGAATTAACCGGCTTCCATTCCTGGGCAATACAAATGTGTACGGTAAAAAAAATAAAAGTATAAAATAGAAATTTCATAATTTAGGTTAAATGTGAATATCTTCATAACGCACATTCTTATTGAATATTGCAGGTATTGATTTAATAACAATGCTAGTATTTTGAGAAACAGAATCCCCTTTGTGTGCCTCTCCCATGGCTGGTGTCCTCACTAGAAACATTCGAATTAATTAGCGAGCTTCTATAAGTAAATATTAAAAAATTAATTCGAAACTATATGGAAGCGGTTGGTCAGGAGACCAGACCGAGGTGAAGAGTACGGACGCCAGCCAAGGAGGAAATGACTTATTCAGGATCGTTTTGTGAGATTAGTTAATCACCCTTTTAATTCCCCCCCTATCCGTAGTCTAGCTTGCGTGACTACGGATTTGTTATGAACTGTAGTGTCTGTGACACGGGCTAACTTCAAATCATTTCTAATTTAACCAACCCCTTTCCTCCTGCGTAATCTATGGCACTTGAACATACAAAATCTTCTGCCTCACGCACAATACCTGCTCTTACCGGATTCTGATGTATATAACTCATCTTTTGCTTCAGTATTTCGATGTCAGATAATTCTACCGGGTGATTATCCTGTTGCCAGAATTGATGCCCTTTATTTCTGCTGTTCTTCTCTCCAGCTCTTTTAAATATCCATAACATCCAGTTCTTCCGACTTTCTCTTGTATTGTTTGTAATACAATTTACTATCGTTGTTGATGTGTGCTTTTTAAAATCACGGATAGCGCCTGAAAGGGTAAATCCTTCTCTGGCTGATGCTATTAAATGCATGTGGTTAGACATTATTATCCATGATTGAATCTGCAGGCCCTTATTTTCAACACAATAATTCAAACTATCTACCACTATATTACAATAATCTTTTCTTGTAAAAACGTCTATCCATTCTACTACTGCAAATGTCAGGTAATGAACTGCATTTTCATCTCTGATTTTATATCCTCCGGAAAACATACGCCATTATACAAAAATATTGCCTTGTTTGGACCGGGTCACAGACCCTGTTTTTCATTATAAGTCGGTAGTTACGCAAGCTAAACTACCGACAGCAAACAGCATGAAATTTGAGACCAAAAACAGACTACGGATATTTGGGCCGTTTAAACGGTCATTAATAGGAAGTAAAGGTCATTTTAATCCCAGAACACACATCAACTATTGTTGAGATTCTAAAATGAAACGTGCATAAGCGATAGGGATTGTAATGCAAATCCTTTTCGCTTTTTAGTGACAATTACCATTGCCAGAATATTGCCGCGAAAAGATTGTAATGTAAGCCTGGGCCGCAGGCATCGCCCTTTAATTTTATCTTTTTAAATCTTTACTTCTCATTTTCTACATACATACATACATACTTACTTACATACATGATCAAACCGTTCCCAAGCTATTACCGATTAAATAATGCTAACGTTGCCGGCCATCCTTCGTAAAAAGCATAATAAACAAAGGCACTAATGAACTTCAAGCTTACTAAATGGAAAATTGGAACCTTTATCTTATTTTCTTTGCTTATCATTTATCTGTGTGGCCCTACTCCCCCCTCCCTGCATTTGAAACTTAAATTGGCTGATATTGACAAAAGCCCTGAACAGCTGGAAAAAGACATCCAAATAAGGGAATCCCAAACCCCTTTGATAAAACCAGACAATGAAGCCAGGATAATTTGGTTTGATAGTACTAAAAAAGAAAAAACACCTTACTGTATTGTATACATTCATGGCTTTTCTGCTTCCTGGAAAGAAGCCGATCCTGTCCATCTCGATTTGGCAAAAAAATATGGATGTAACCTTTATCTTCCCCGTTTGTTTGCCCATGGCCTTAACAACCCTGAACCTCTTTTAGAACTCGAAGCAAACCAATACATAGAATCTGCCAAACAAGCTATTGCAGAAGCAAAGATATTGGGAGAAAAAGTGATTGTCATGAGTACTTCGACCGGCGGGACTTTATCTTTAATCCTGGCATCCGAAAACCCTGAAATTTCAGCCCTCATTCTTTATTCTCCAAATATTCAACTATTTGATAAAAAGGCTTTTGTACTTACCCAACCGTGGGGGTTACAACTGGCAAGACGGGTGGTTAAAAGCCATTATTATTCTTTTGAAGGGAATGAGGAAGTGAAAAAATACTGGAATACAACTTACAGGATTGAAGCACTTATTACTTTGAAAAATCTGCTGGACTATACCATGAAATCAGAAACCTTTCAAAAAGTGAAACAGCCAGTCCTGCTTTGTTATTATTATAAAAATGAAGAGGAACAAGACAAAATAGTATCGGTACCTGCCATGTTAAAAATGTTTGATGAATTAGGCACAGCTCCTGAATTAAAAAGAAAGTACGCTTTACCAGAAACTAAAGCACATGCCATGGCTGCAGGTTTAAACTCA
>JANYCH010000170.1 GCA_025360395.1 Cytophagales bacterium
ACACCTGGTTGCTCATATCTTATCGGTTTTAACCCTCAAACCATAAATAGTATGCCAAGGGTTAATTTACGAATTAGGATTTACGAGGTACGATTTTACGAAAATGCAATTTTGCTTTGTTTTGGTATTGTTCATTTTCAATTACCAAATTCAAAAATTCATTAATAATTCGTAAATCGTACATCATAATTTATACATCGTACATCTCAAATGACTTTAAAATGGTCAATAGAATTACTAAGGCTTGATTTGAAATATACGTGGGCGATAGCAAGAAATGCATCAGATTTCAAAGTAAATGCCTTTGTTAAAGTAACTGACGGAAAATCTTTCGGAATAGGTGAAGCGGCTCCTAATATCAGATACCAGGAATCACCAGAAATATTCTTGGAAAAATTTAATAACCTTAACTTTTTAAATTTCAAAGGATTAGATGAATTTTGTTTATGGCTCGAGCGCCAGGATTTACCTAATTCCCTAAGATTTGGAATAGAATCTGCCTACGTCCATTATTTGTCTATTTCCCGCAATGAGGATCCGTTTTCAATTCTTGGATTAAAACAACCAATCGGAAGAAACACAGCATATACAATTCCAATCATGCCAGTTGAAAAACTAGAAGGGTATATAAAAGAGTACAATCTTAAACGTTTCAGGTTTATCAAAATTAAGATTAACGGTGAAAATATGGTTTCATTTGTAGCTGAAACAAGGCGCCACCTCGATAATGCTTTTATTATAGACGCTAATGAAGCCTATTCAGATCCAGACAGGTTTTTAATGGACACAGAAATTTTAAATGATCCAAATCTGGAATTTTTTGAACAGCCATTTCCTGCGGGTGCAAATGCAGAATACTTATACCTGAAGAAAAAAACCAAACATCCCATTTTTGCAGACGAGTCAATTACCAATAAAGCCGATTTCGAATTGTTAAAAGATTGTTTTCATGGAGTAAACATTAAACTAATGAAGGCTGGAGGTTTTTTGAATGGTATCAAACTCTTGCAAGGAGCCAAATCTGTTGGTTTAAAAACCATGATTGGCTGTATGGTAGAAACCGGTTTAGGAATTTCAAGTGCTTATTACCTATCATCTTTAGCTGATTATCTTGATTTGGACAGCTTTTTGTTGCTTAAAAAAGATCCGTATCCAAACATAAATGAAAAAGATGGTATTTTATCCTTATCTGGCAAAGCTAATGAGACCGAAATTTTATAATTTCGCTTCTTATCCATTTTGCTTAGATTATTCAAACAGTTAAAAATTCTTGTTTTGGCAAATAATTATAAATACTTACTCCTTCACATAGTTATCATTCTACTTTTAAGTATTGGGATTGTAGTCTCCTTTTTTTATCTCTACCTTCCTAATACAACGAATCATGGCGAAACTGTTGAAGTACCAGGACTAGATGGAATGAACCTAAAAGATTTAGAAACTTTTCTTGACAAAAAATCATTAAGATACCAGGTGAACGATTGTACTTATGTAAAAGGCAAAAAGCCTCTTACGATTCTTTCACAGTACCCGAAAGAGGGCACTAAAGTGAAGGAAAACAGGAGGATTTATGTAAGTGTTACCGCAATAAGCCCACCTAAGGTAAAAATGCCAAACCTGATAGATGCTTCTTTGAAAAATGCCCAATTGGTATTACAAAGTTATGACCTTATATTAGACAAGATAAAGTTTGTTCCCCATTTTGCTAAAAACGCTGTTTTAAAACAATATTGGGAGTCCAAAGAAATAAAACCCGGAGAATACTTACCTAAAGGCTCTTTGATTAATATAGTAGTTGGAGATGGGCTCGGTTCGGCAAAAGTTTTAATACCAAACTTAGTCGGGACCAACTTTTCTGAAGCAGGTGGTATACTGGAATCCTTGCAATTGGAAATCGGCTCGGTTAGCTGGGAAGAATCTTCAAGTGAAGAAACTGGAACAATAATCAAACAAAAACCATCGTTTGCTATGGGAGACAGCATTCAGAAAGGACATATTATAGATGTGTGGGTTGCGGGAAGCGATCCCAAAAGAAAGCCTGAACCAAACGATTCAACAGAATAAATGAAAAAATATAGTTTATTTTTCTTTTTGATATTACTTGGAAAAATAGCTTTTTCTCAACCAGTCCGTGTGGCTCCACAGGAAATAACAGGAAGGGAAATTAATAATCCACTATTTGATCCCAATACTTCTAAAAAAAACTATCGTACAGAAGCGTCCAGTCTTCAGGTCCCGTTTTTTGACAATTTTAATTACGGCTCTCCCTCAGCCTTTTATAACAATTGGGATTCTTCCGGGGTAGACATAGTTAAATTAACAGATGCGCCAGCAGCTTATGGGTTAAGGTTCAATGGTTTAAAATTAAAAGGGGATACTTCAAAATATAGTAAGGACACACTTCAAAGGGTCAAAACTGATACTGTTGTTTCAAAGCCTTTTAACTCAGCTTCAGTCTCTTCAACCCAAGCGGCTACAGTTGATTTTATTTGGCAAGGAGGAGGTTTGGGAAACAGTCAACCCGATTCTGCATTGGGAGACCTTTTGGTTTTCTCTGCAAAATCAAGTAAGGGTAGATGGATACCCATTTGGTCGGCTCCTGCTGCTAGTAATTACAATAAGACTAAATATTACAAAACGAGTATTCAATTACCCGACACATTGTTGTATGACGGCCTTACTTTTAAGTTTGAAAATATAGGTTTGCCAAGGGTAAATTCATCACCCTATTTTATAACCAATTTTGAGTTTAACATTTCTGGCACCCTCCCTTTTTGGGACGATTTTAGCAATCCTAATGCTACCAGGTCTCATTTCAAATCTAATACCGGAGTTTACATCAACAATAATTTGGCTATAAACCAACCAAGCGTAAATGTGGCATCTTTTGATGGTTTGGATAACAATGGTAAAACTTATTACCCATCATCGGTAGTGGACATGGGCGCGGCAGATAGTCTTGTTTCCTGGCCAATAAACTTAGAAGCTTACAGCAAAGCAGATTCTTTGCGTTTTTCATTTTTTTACCAAAAAGGTGGTTATGGCGAAACGCCAGACCTTTCAGAAGGTGATTCGCTGGTGTTGTTATTTCAAACTAAAAGTGGCATCTGGAAGTCTTTCTGGCATTCAGATTTCAAACAAGCGGTAGATTCTTCCAAATTTTATCAAGTATTGCTAACCATTAAGGACTCAAGTATCTTTCATAAAAATTTCCAGTTCAAGTTCTTCAATTATGCCCGCTTGTCCGGTTCATTTGATGTTTGGAATATTGATTATATCACTTTGGATACTATTCTGAAACCATCTGAGTTTAGAGCAATCGACAACAAAAAATTATATTTTTCTGACCTAGCAGCATCAAAATCCCCAACCCAAATTATTGGCCCCTACAGTTCAGTTCCTGCCCACCATCTGAATACTTCCAATATTACATTTGCTGATAAGTTCAATTTCACATATTCAAACTTATCAAGCGATTCACTTGGTATAACATCACATCAGAATTTTTATTTTGATAACATTTTTGTTGATTCAATTTCTATGGCGAAGCGAACCATTCTAAAAGGAACATCACCATATGAAACTTTTTTACCGCAAATATTAACAGATAAGATCAAATTAAATATTAAAACCTTACCAGAAATAACAGCCCCTTTCACACTAAAGGTTCAAACAGCAATAAATTTGGATGCCGGACTTCCCAATTCTTCCCAATATACATTTTGGTCCAACGATACCGCATCCTCAATTTTCACTTTCGATAATTACTATGCATATGACGATGGCACTTACGAATTCGGAGAAATGCTGGAGCAGGACAAAGCTTCACAGGCCATGAGGTTTGTTACTCAGAAAGACACCTTAACCCATTATCTGGAAGACACATTAACCCATATTGATATCTGTATACCCTATCTTGGGTATGTTATTGACAGGAGCTTATTCTTCCTAAAAGTTTGGGCTGACGACAATGGAAAGCCAGGAAAAGAACTTTATAACAAGGCTGAATATGCAAGATATTCACCAGGTTTACAGCCATTTACACGATATACAATAAATAAAACTTTAAAAATTTCCGGTAATTTTTACATAGGATATCAGCAGATCAGTGGCTTCTCAAGATCAATTCGTATAGGTTACGATGCCAATACCCAGAACCAGGATAAATTATTCTATGACAATAACCGTGGCTATGGATGGTCTCAGGATAGAAACTTAAAAGGTACCCTGATGATAAGACCTGTTTTTGCTGACAAGGCGATCAATACGCAAAAGAGAGTAGATACAGAATTCCGGATGGAAATGCGCCCTAATCCTTGCACTGACATATTGTATTTCAATGGGGAAAATGATCTTTTTGAATGGATTGATATTTACCATACCAGCGGCAACCGCGTAAGCCAGGTGTACAATACCAATAAAGTTGATGTATCAGCTCTAATGCCAGGCATTTACATTGTCAAAGCATACAAAGACAATAAAATTTTTACTGATAAACTGTCAATACCTTCGAAATAATATGGACATTTCTGTTGAGGACCTTAAGGAAAGAATTGAAAAAGGCGAAAAATTGAACCTTATTGATGTAAGGGAACAATGGGAATTCGATGAGGTAAACATTGGTGCAAAACTTATTCCACTTCAAACCCTGCCAAACAAACTTGCAGAACTTGAACCCTTAAAAGAAGAGGAAATTATAATTCATTGCCGTTCAGGAAAAAGAAGTGACAATGCCAAAAAGTTTCTTGAGCAAAACGGGTTCAAAAATGTAAGGAATGTTTTAGGCGGGATTGAAGCTTATCTGGCCTTATAGTCAGTTATAAACCAACCAATTTTGTTGCTTCTTCCTGGTTGAGTTTGAATACACAAACTCTTGGAAATCTGTTTGCTATATAAGTTTTACCCATTACAAGCAACCCTCCGTCCTGGGCAAGCTCGAAACCTCCCATATCTAAAGGAGTTTCCAAGCTAAAAGATTTACTTCCCAGGAATATCCCAGTATTAGAATCAAACAGGTATAACCCGATCCCTTTATTTTTAGAATTGGCACCATAAACTAAAACCTGCCTGCCAGCTATTAGCATGTTTTTACAAATAACCCTGGAATTGGGTTCAATATCAGGAAATTTGATTCCTCCCAGTTCAGTATTGGCAATAGCGGTACCTGATTTTATGTCAATGGAACAATTCGGAACAAAGTAAATATTTCCGCTTCGATCATAACGTGACACGGCAAATCTATTACCTCCGAGAGGAACAATTGTTTTTATTGCCGCGTAAGAACGGTCACCACCTATCTGATTATACCCGTCCGTTTTGCCATCTGCAGGGTTCAAGAATAAGCTTGAAAAATTAGCATCAGCAAACCCGTTAAAATAATAAGCTTCACTGCTTTTTAATGATCCGGTAAGAAAGGATAGCGGCAATCCTTCTCTTTTTAAATGTCGGTCTATTTCAGCCGCAAAGTTTTCATTGAAATAGTACTGTTCAGACCATTTTGTACTCAAATCAGGATTTATTTTAGTTATTCCGGACCATTTATCTGAAAGGTTTACATTCAAAATTAAATATCCGCCATCCGGAGTTGCAGAACCCTGTAAAGGCAATTGGATTTCTTCAAAAAACTTGATTTCTTCTGTTTTCAGACCGTTGTCAAATACTTTGATTAAACGTGTTCCGGAAACTGCATCCATACATAAAATATTGTAAGAGCCTTCTTTGAAAATCAAATCCGAAACCGGATTTACATATTTTTCAGGCAGATAACCATCCCAAACGAATTGCCCTTCTTTGTCAATTTTAAGTAAATAAATAGTATGGTAATTTTTAGTAATTGAAGGTGAAGACCCCATGATCAGAAAACCCTGATCTGATGTCCTTACCACATCAATAGGAACCAGATCAGTTAAAATCGATGAAGTGTTGATATATCTCACAAACTGCTTATCAGGCTCTATTTTGTTCTCCTTATGTTTTTTGCATCCAATTACTAAACCTAAGATAAGTAACAGATGAAAAATAAAATTGGCTCTCATTGCTATTTCCTTCCGGCTTTTGATTTCTGACTGGAATGTAAATGGATCAAATTATCTACAGGCATAAACATATTGAGGGTTATATCCATCTGGTTTAATCTTATATCGTCCGGAACCTCATAATATTTACTTAACATGTGTTTGTTAGAATACCGGGCTTTGACATCGGTCAAATTATATTGTCCGGTTTTATAGGAAAGCTCCAACCCAATTCTAAAATATTGGATGGTGTAAGATATACCTAATCCACCTGCTAACCCCATTTGAGACTTCATCATATATTCTGAAAGGCCAAGAGTTTCTGACTTCTCGTCTTCCGGTTGAGAAAGCCCTCCTTCAGTTATTGATTCCTGATAAGTTAATTTTTTTCTTCCCCCTACAAATTTTCCATAGTATGCGCCAAGATTTATATAGGGCTCGAAATGCCCAACTGGAACTCTAAAAAGAAATAAAACCGGAAATTCTATATATCCAATCCTTTGTATTTGAGAGGTAGAAAGTGAATATGAATCCCCATTAAGATTTCTCCAGGTCCTGAAGGTTTTATAGCCATATTTATAATTAGAATAAGCTGGCTGGAAAGTGATCAGGAAATTAGGACCAAGAGCATAACCAAATATTACCCCGATGGTTTGTCCCATATTTCTGAAAGATTTGTTGTATTTTTTATCCTCATCCGAATTGTTTTGGCCACTTAAAACAGAAAATTTTTCTAACACCTTTACCTGAGAGAAGGTTGCTCCGGTTTTAATTCCTAACCACCATCTAAGTTTACCAATGTCTGATGCGCCTTTCAACCTGGTTTGAGAAAAAGATGTTTGAGCGAAACAAATAAATAAAAGTATAATCCGTAAAAATCTTAGAATCATTCTATTAGGATTTAAGCTACGCAAAATAAAGCTATATTCTGGCAAATGCCTTATCTTATCAGCAGATTTAGCTTTTGATTAAATTATGAAAACAGCAGTAATAGCAGGATCAACAGGCTTGGTGGGAAAACAGCTGATGTATAAATTACTGGAAAGCAATGAATATCAAAAAGTGATTGCCCTTGTTCGGACACCAATTCAAATTAAGCACCCTAAGCTTGTCCAGATTACAATAGATTATGAAAAACTGGAACAATATAAAAATCAATTAATGGGAGATGATTATTTCTGTTGCCTTGGTACAACTATGAAAAAGGCAAAGGGCAAAGAAGCATTTTATAAGGTTGATCACACTTACTGTTTAGAATTTGCAAAAATTGCTGCTGAAAATGCTGCTTCTAAGTTCTTGTTAATTTCCTCTGTTGGCGCAAACGCTTCATCCTCAATTTATTATTCTAAAGTAAAAGGCGATTTGGAGGAAGCGATAAAAAAATTGAAGCTCCCAGAAATACATATTTTCCATCCCTCCATTTTGGTAGGGAACCGGCTAGAATTCAGGTTTGGAGAATTAATAGGAATAGCAATGGCCAAGACTATCGCTCCTTTGTTAATTGGCAAACTGAAAAAATACAAGCCGATGGAGGTAACAAAACTGGCAAATGCCATGATAAATGTGGCTTTGCAGCCAGAAACAACTGCAATTAAGAACTGGAGTTATAAAGAAATAATGTCTGTTGCTTAAAACGATCAACCACTGTCAAAGCAGAAGTCAAATCAGATACATGCACTTAAAATCCCTTCAGCTTATAAATTTTAAAAATCATGCAAGCTTCAGCAATGAGTTTTCAGATAAACTGAACCTTATTACAGGACCCAACGGAACAGGGAAAACCAATATTTTAGATGCTATCCATTTTTTATGCAATACTAAAGGCGCCTTTATTTCTTCAGATAATTTAGCAATACAACATTCGCATGACTTCTTCAGAATAGAAGGCCACTTTATAGAAGATCAAAAAAACATTAAGGTAGAATGTGTTTGCCAGCAATTGGAAAGAAAAACATTTCTGGTCGACAATAAAGCGCCGGAAAGACTATCAAATTATATCGGACGCTTTCCAGTAGTTTTGGTAAGTCCTTATGATACAGATATAATAAGAGAAGGGAGTGACATACGACGTAAATTTTTCGACCTTATTCTATGCCAGTCAAATCAGGAATATCTTGAAAAATTAATGGCTTACAATAAGCTTTTAAAACAAAGAAATGCCCTGTTAAAGCAATTTGCTGAATCAGGCAAGATCAATAAAAGCCTCATTTCCGTGTATGACGAACAACTCTTGCCATTAAATTCCTTCCTTTCAAAGCAAAGGCAAAATTTGATAAAGAAAATACTTCCACTAGTGACAGAAAGCTATAAAAGCCTAGCTGGTAACGCAGAAAAAATCCATATAGAATATGTTTCTGACTGTCTTGAGCAGAATTTCAGTGAAAATTTCCTTTTAAATTTTGCAAATGACCTTATGGCCCAACGCACAACCATGGGAATACATACTGACGATTATGAATTCCGTTTTAATGAGACCTCATTAAAGAAATTCGGTTCCCAGGGCCAGCAAAAAACCTTCATTCTGGCTCTAAAACTTGCCCATTTTGCCTACATATATGAAACAAAACATGTCAAATGCTTGTTATTATTAGACGATATATTCGATCGATTAGATGAAAAAAGAGTCGCTAATCTGGCAGATCTGATAGACAAAAATACTTTCGGGCAGGTTTTCATAACAGATGCCACACCTAAAAGGATGACAGAAAGATTTGGGAACCGCACTCAGGAAATTGCTATATTTAAGACCGTATAAACATCATGACATTCCGTTCAACAGAAAAACCAACTTCGAGAAAATCCCAAGCCATAAGCATTGGGGACGGAATTAAAGAACTGTTAAAATTTTATCAGCTGGAAGGGAAATTTAACGAAACATTTGTAATTGCGCATTGGGAAAGAATAATGGGCAAAACCATAGCCAGCAGAACAGATAAGGTCTATTTTCGTGATAAAAGGGTTTTTGTGAAGCTGAATTCATCCCCATTAAAAAAAGACCTTATCCTGAACAAGCAAAGAATTATAGACCTGATAAATACTGAAATAGGCGATAAGATAGTAGAAGATGTAATCTTTTTATAAAATTCCCGTAAATAAGAATAAAAACTCCATGGAAGCCTTAATCACCTCTTTAAATGAATTTTTCGACCAGATCCATTGGTGGGAAATTGGCATTATTTTGATTGGATTCCTAATTATGGTCGCAATCCACGACATATTTGTTCAGAAAAAACATACCATAAAACATAACTTTCCTGTAGTTGGTCACCTAAGGTATTTACTTGAAAAAATCGGCCCTGAGTTGCGACAGTATATCGTAGCAAATAACAGAGAAGAGTTGCCATTTAACAGAAGCCAGAGATCCTGGATCTATGCCAGTTCCAAAAGGGAAAATAATTTAAGCGGGTTTGGAACAGACCAGGACATTTACAAAGCCGGACATGTTTTCATTAATCCAACTTTATTTCCTTATACAGCTCCAAAAGACCATCCAAATAAATTTGACCCCTTTTTTGTTCCATGTGCCAAGGTTATTGGTTTGTATAACAAACGTAAAAAGCCTTTCAGGCCCTATTCAATTGCCAATATTTCGGGTATGAGCTATGGTTCTTTGTCCGCCAAAGCTGTAGAATCAATGAATAAAGGTGCTTTAAAAGCCGGTTGCTATCAGAATACCGGCGAAGGTGCACTTTCCCCTTATCATACTTATGGTGCAGATGTGATCTTTCATTTCGGGACTGGATATTTTGGTGTCAG
>JANYCH010000181.1 GCA_025360395.1 Cytophagales bacterium
CACAGCAATTCCCATTGCTGTTAATCGGCTATTTACATAGCATGGCACAAACCCAAATTGTGTTTGGAAGGATGGCCAACATTTATTTGCAAAAACAACAAATTCTCTTGACCCTTTATGTTCTTCTATCCAGTCTAATAATGTAATTTCATATTGAGCAAGCTTTGATAAAATACCAGGCATTTTATTTCCTTCACCTAATTGTTGAAATTCCCTGATAGTTACAACTAGCTGTACATTAGGCACATGCTCAGTTAGCTCGGAAATTTTGTAAACCTTAGTTCTGTCCTCATAACGAAAAGGATAGAATTGTAGGAGGTCTGCAAAAGTGAAAATTTCAAGCTCTTTACGAAGTAAATCGGCTTTTTTCTCCCCTACACCTTTTAAAAAATCAATTTTGGTTTGAAAAAACCTTTCCAATTGGGCTTATGTTATCAGTAAAGTGCAATTATATCAACAAATTGTTAAAAAATTTAATCAGGGTTTGCTATTATAAATTAAAAGGCTACATTTGAGAACTGTTTGGTCTACACTTTTAGCATTTACTTTTTCACCGGGCACTTTTACACCTGAAATTACGACTTTTGAACCTTGATTGTTCAGTATTTTTATGCGATTTTTCTAGCTATCAGTTGAAAAACTGATAGCTTTTCTTTTTAACCGATTCCTGCCTAAAATAGTTTATTTTCCTATAGGTTAGTTCCAATTAAATAATTCTGTTAAAATCTATTTGCTAAGCTTAGGCGAATATTTTTAGATTTGCCTGATATTTAAATAGGTTATGGAATTCAGGACAGAGAAAGATACAATGGGCGAAGTAAAAGTGCCTTCAGATAAATATTGGGGCGCTCAGACTGAACGATCAAGAAACAATTTTAAAATTGGTCCTGAAGGAAGTATGCCCAAAGAAATTATTTATGCTTTTGGATATCTTAAAAAAGCAGCCGCACATGCCAATTGCGAATTGGGTGTACTGTCTGAATCTAAAAGGGATATGATTTCAAAAGTATGTGACGAAATATTAGAGGGAAAGCTTGATGACCAGTTTCCACTTGTAATCTGGCAAACAGGTTCCGGTACTCAAAGTAATATGAATGCCAATGAAGTAATAGCTTATAGGGCCCATGTTTTAAATGGAGGACAATTATCTGACGAAAAGAAGGTTTTGCATCCTAATGATGATGTTAATAAGTCACAATCATCAAATGACACTTTCCCAACTGCGATGCACATTGCTGCATATAAGCAGGTTACAGAATTGACTATTCCTGGAATGGAAAAGCTAAGGGATACACTGGCAAAAAAATCAGAAGAATATAAAAATATTGTAAAAACCGGCAGGACGCATTTTATGGATGCCACTCCACTCACATTGGGCCAGGAATTTTCAGGCTATGTCCAACAAATTACAAACAGCATTAGGGCATTAAGAAATGCATTGCAGATGGTAGGTGAACTTGCATTAGGTGGAACAGCCGTAGGAACTGGATTGAATACCCCGAAAGGTTATGATGTGTTGGTTGCTAAAAAGATTGCCGATTTTACAGGCCTACCATTTGTTACTGCACCAAATAAATTTGAAGCCCTTGCTGCGCATGATGCTATGGTAGAGCTTTCCGGAGCATTGAAGAGATCTGCTGTTGGTCTGATGAAAATCGCCAATGATATCAGGATGCTGAGCTCCGGCCCGAGATGTGGAATTGGAGAACTTATCATCCCTGATAACGAGCCTGGTTCTTCTATTATGCCAGGGAAGGTTAATCCTACACAGCCAGAGGCACTTACAATGGTTTGCGCGCAGGTTATAGGAAATGATGTCGCAGTTTCTATAGGTGGTTCAAATGGCCATTTTGAATTAAATGTCTTCAAACCTGTTATTGCCTCTAATGTATTGCAGTCAGCAAGGTTGATAGGAGATGCCTGTATTTCATTCAATGATAAATGTGCAGTTGGGATTGAGCCTAATAAACCTGTTTTAAAGCAACATTTAGAGAATTCTTTGATGTTGGTCACAGCATTGAATACTTATATAGGTTATGAAAATGCTGCTAAAATTGCCAAGACTGCTCATAAAGAAAACAAGACTTTACGTGAGGCGGCAATTGATTTAGGGTTGGTTACCAACGAACAGTTCGATCAATGGGTGAAACCTGAAGACATGACTGGAAGTTTAAAATGAAACAATTTATATTAAGCTAACGTAGGTGAAAGGAAGTGTAGTAAAAAACATTTTAATATATTTAGGGCAATGAATTTAAGAGCTCCTTTCACCTGCATTTTTTTATTGTACAGCTTTTTTTCTTTTAGCCAGGATGAAAAGAAAGAATGGGCAAAAAAGATGAAGGAAATGGATCCTTTGGCCTTGAAAGCTTTATACGAGGAAAGAGACCAGCTTAAATCACAACTTGACACAAGGAACCAGGAAACTGCAAGTCTTTCAAAACAAATTGAGGAATTAAAGGCCAGTACAGTAAAAATGCCGGTTTCTGAGCCAGATGAAAAGGATATTACTGCCAATGGTGCTGCCAGACAACCTGCAAATGCCCAGGGAGTGACTTTTAAGGTTCAAATAGGGGCATTTAAAAACAAAGACCTGACTAAATATTTCGAGAATAATAAGAATTTTAGTGGTGACGTTGATTCTGACGGCACTAAAAAATATACCTTAGGATATTTTAATGAATATTGGGAGGCGGATACTTTTAAAAAATATCTTCGTGAGATGGGAGTAAAAGATGCCTGGATCGTTCCTTACAAAGATGGAAAGCGCCTGAATATCAAAGACGTACTCGAAGGTGCAGTTGAATAGAAAACGATATTTTTATTTATTTTTTACTTCCAGGTCAATTTCAAATTAAATTTAGAGGGCACTTCATATAATCTGGGTTAGAATTCCCTATTTTAGCCTTCTGAAATAATTGATTCTAATGAGTACTCCACAAATTAAGAAGATAGCGGTTTTTACAAGCGGAGGGGATGCGCCGGGAATGAATGCGGCAATAAGGGCTGTAGTACGTGGTTCACTTTATTACAACCTTGAAGTCTGTGGGATCCTAAGAGGATATGAAGGCATGATTGCGGGTCAATTTCTTCCTATGACTGGTTTATCCGTTAGCAATATTATACAAAGAGGAGGAACGATTTTAAAATCGGCCCGCAGTGAGGATTTTCGTAGCAAGGCCGGAAGAGCTAAAGCCTATGAAAACGTGAAAAATTATGGTATAGATGCCATTGTACCTATAGGTGGAAATGGAACTTTCACAGGAGCAAAGATATTTTTCGAAGAATACGGAATTCCAAGTGTAGGTGTTCCCGGAACAATTGACAACGACCTATATGGAACAGATTTTACGATAGGTTATGATACAGCTGTTAATACAGCTTTAGATTCTATTGATAAAATCCGTGATACTGCAGATGCACATGAACGTGTTTTCTTTATTGAAGTAATGGGGCGCGATACGGGTTTTATTGCTGTAAGAAGTGCAATTGGCGGAGGCGCTGAAATGGCATTAATGCCCGAAACAAGGACAAAAATAAAAGACATTGTAAAGAAGCTTACTGCTACTGCGCTCCATACAAAATCATCTCATGTTATAATCGTTGCTGAAGGGGATGAGGAAGGGAATGCAATGGAGATTGCAGCAAAAGTTAAAAAGGAGCTCCCAGAGCTTGATATAAAGGTTAC
The DNA here is from genome assembly GCA_025360395.1 of Cytophagales bacterium. Taxonomy (GTDB): domain Bacteria; phylum Bacteroidota; class Bacteroidia; order Cytophagales; family UBA9547; genus UBA9547. The sequence continues at coordinate 3,689 of JANYCH010000181.1, forward strand.
GAATCTGGGACATACACAACGTGGTGGTTCGCCCACTGCAGCTGACCGTGTACTAGCCAGTAGATTAGGACTTGCGGCCGTGGAAGGACTGATCGCGGGAAAAACTGGTGTAATGGCTGGAATTGTAAACAGAAGCCTGGTTTACACTTCCTTTGAAGATACTATTACCAAGAAAAAACCTGTAAATAAGGACCTTATCAGAATGATTGATATTTTAAGTGGAAGAGGTTTGTAATCCCTTCCACTGTTCTTTACTAAAAACTTGGTGGAAGTTTTAAGGTTTCTAATCTTACCCCAATCAAAGTTTCAAGATCATTTTTTGTAGTGTAATAATTAGTTTCTGCCTCAAATCGGCTTTCTAAAAGTGTTAAGTGGCTTAATGCGGCAGTATTATATTGCTCGAAGGGAATTTCATTTTTCTGAAATTTTTGTTTGATAATATTTTGGGAGGTTCCGCTTTCTTCAACAGCCTGGGTCCTTATTTTCAAAACATATTTAGCCAATTTGTAGGCATACACTCTTTTAGCCACCTCATTTCTTATCATTACCCGTTGAAGCTCTATTTCAGATCTGGTAATTCCATATTCCTCTTTTGCTTTTTTTGTCTCCATTGGAGTTAAAACAAAAGTTCCCAGATTGAACCTTAATCCAAATTGATATTTAGGATAAAAGTTATTCGTTACACCGGGGTTAATATTGGCCTCGTTTAAGTTGAATTGTGCTCCTAAATCTTTAGCCCACGACCATCTGGCAAGCTTAACATCATAAGCAGCAACGGCAGATTGCTGCTCTTTTATCCGGTTCTGAGGATAATTTTCCCATGCAAGTTCAAACATTTTGTCTGTCACAAAGCGGGTCGTATCATCCTGCGTTTGAGCAAGAGAAGATAATGACATAGTTGTACTAATAAGAATTAGGAATATTTTCTGTTTCATGGTTCTCTAACTTAG
>JANYCH010000182.1 GCA_025360395.1 Cytophagales bacterium
TCAGTCGCACTCAGTATACAACGACGAGGAATTAGATATCTAGTACGAGGACAATCATTCATGTCATGCACTGTGCAGTCACACCGTGAGCTAGCCTAGTAGCTCTAGGCGCAAGGTGGTCGGTCGAATCTCGGGAACTTCATGCAAGCTATATAGTGACCGATGAATGTCGTCGACCGGACGATGAAGTGATGTTATACAGCGCACCTCAACATATGATGGACTTGCAAAGGCCGGAGCGGGCCGCAACTCAGTAGCAGCGGTACAGAGCTTCTTTTTTAAATTGTCTAACTTTTGTCCACTGACAACTCAAGGATCCGCCATGTAGAATTTGGACCAGACAGCATGCGCATGCCAGCTGCCATAAGCCGCTTGTGCGCGACCATCATCAATATCCTCTATAAGAATCTCTTTGTCCAACAATACGATAGATTTACTAGAAAGGCAGGTAAAGTCCTTACCATCTTCTTTGCAACTGTAACCAATGGTACAAATAGACAAGCGAAGCAACCCTGGCACCCTGATATATTTGAATTTTTAACTCTTAAGGAAAATATTGGACCTGAAGAAATTAGAGCCCGTGATATATTCCCAGCATTATGGATGCCAAATCTTTTTTATAAAAGATGGGCTCAACCTAATCAAATGTGGAGCTTATTCTGTCCAAATAAATATCCAGAATTAATAACATTATATGGTGAAGAATTCGAATCAAGATATGAATATCTCGAATCCCAAAAATTATATGTTCGTCAAGTTAGTATTACCAAAGTATGGGATGCAATATATAAAAGTTTAACTGAAACAAGTAGTCCATATATATTAAACAAAGACCATGTAAATAATAAAAGTAATCAGAAAAATATTGGTCCTATTACAAGCAGCAATTTATGCTGTGAGATTACAGAATATCATACACAAACAAGTATTGCAGTGTGTACATTAGCATCAATATGTTTACCCCGATTTGTACAAGCAGGTAAATTTAATTTTGAAGAATTAGGAATTGTAACAGGTGATTTAGTTGAAAATCTTAATAATGTTATTTCAAGATGTTATTATCCTGTTAATGAAGCCCAAGGAAATAATGAAGACTACAGACCAATGGGTATAGGTGTTCAAGGATTAGCTGATGTTTTTGCAATGATGAAATTACCATGGGAAACACCACAAGCCGCTTTATTAAATCAACTCATATTTGAAACAATGTATTATCATGCTGTTAAACGTAGTCATGAGTTGGGTATTCGTGATGGAAGTTATAGTCGATTCCAAGGTAGTCCAATGAGTCAAGGTATATTGCAATGTGATATGTGGAAATGTAGTCCAATCACAAGTCAAAAAAATGAACACAACCTTGTATTTGATTGGGATGATTTACGAGCAAAATGTCGAATTTCAATGAGAAATAGCTTACTATTAGCACCAATGCCTACAGCAAGTACAAGTCAAATTCAAGGTTATACTGAAGCATTTGAAGCATGTAGCAGTAATATTTTTCTACGTAAGGTATTATCAGGTAATTTTCCTCTTGTGAATCCACATTTATGGAAAGACTTGAAACGTATTGGATTGTGGAATAAGAAAATAGTAGACATGATAATTAGTAATGAAGGTAGCATTCAAAAAATTCCTGGTATCCCTGATGATATCAAGCAATTATATCGCACAACATGGGAAATAAAACAACGAGTTATCGCAGACATGAGTGCTGCACGAGGAGCATTTGTATGTCAATCTCAAAGTTTAAATATATCAATTGCTCATCCTACACAAGCTCAACTTGCAGGATATCTACAACATGCATACAAGATAGGATTAAAAACAGCAATATACTATCTTAGAACAAAAAGTGCTGCAGCACCTATTAAATTTTCTATTTTAGAAGTTAGTGACCCTACAGCATATTTACGTGATATAAAAGAAAATAAAAATAAACTTGTTGAAAAAAATATAGAAAAAGAATGCACAAGTTGTAGTGCATAATCAAATAAAAAATATATGAAATTTTGATGTATAGATTATATAATATATAATATATATAGTTTTGCGCGTATTTGCTATAATGAAACAAAT
>JANYCH010000194.1 GCA_025360395.1 Cytophagales bacterium
CCTTCTTTTCCAACTTTAGCGAAAGCTGTAGCGATCAAATCACCAATAACTTCGTCATTGTTTGCAGAGATAGAAGCAATTTGTTTGATTTTATCAGAATCACTTCCAACCACTTTAGCTTGTTTTGCTAAGTCAGCAACGATAGCTTCAACTGCTTTATCGATACCGCGTTTCAAATCCATTGGATTTGCACCTGCAGCCACGTTTTTCAAACCTGCGTTTACGATTGCCTGAGCAAGAACAGTAGCAGTTGTAGTTCCGTCACCAGCTGAATCAGCAGTTTTAGAAGCTACTTCTTTTACTAACTGAGCACCCATGTTTTCGATAGGGTCTTTCAGTTCAATGTCTTTAGCGACAGTAACACCATCTTTGGTGATAACAGGTGCGCCGAATTTTTTGTCAAGGATTACGTTACGTCCTTTTGGTCCTAATGTTGATTTTACTGCATCTGCAAGGATGTCAACACCTCTTTTAAGTTTTTCGCGAGCTTCGCTATCGAATAACAGTCTTTTAGCTGCCATAATTTTACTTAGTTAATAGTTAATAATGAATAGTTAATAGTTGTCTGGTGATTGATAGAGCCTTGTCTATCCCGGACGGTATTTGAAAATGCTTTATTTAAAATCTAGTCTTGATACTCAATACTCAATACTATAACACTGCAAAAATGTCAGACTCACGCATAATAAGGTAGTCTTTACCTTCCACTGCGATTTCTGTACCTGAATATTTTCCGTATAAAACGTGGTCACCAACTTTTACTGTCATTGGTTCGTCTTTTTTACCACCGCCAACTGCGATGATGATACCTTTCTGAGGCTTTTCTTTAGCTGTATCAGGGATGATAATTCAGAAGCAGTTTTAGATTCAGCAACTGCAGGCTCAACCAGAACTCTGTCTGCCAACGGTTTAATGTTTACATTAGCCATATAAAATAATTTTAGTTTTACTTATTAGTGATAGCCAAAGTGCATATTTTATGCCAAAATCCCATTGCCTGACAAAATTTCAGACTAAAATATTATGGAATGACTTTACCCAGGTATAAGTTGACAACATAGTCTACCTGTTCATTGATTGTTATATAAGATGTATCTAAAATATATGCGTCTTCTGCCTTACACAAAGGATTTTCCTTTCGGGTGGTATCTATTCTATCCCTTTCATTTAGGTTTAAAATAATTTCAGGGAGGGTAACTTCTTCACCTTTTTCAAATAATTCCTGTTGACGGCGCGCAGCCCTGATGTTTATATCTGCCGTTACAAATACTTTAAGTTCTGCATTCGGAAAAACATTTGTTCCAATGTCACGACCATCCATCACTACGGCACCTTTTTTGGCCATTCTTCTTTGCTGCTCAACAAGGGTTTTACGAACTTGCGGAAGAGCACTAACCTGACTCACCTTATCTGAAACATACATTTTCCTTATTTCCTCCTCAGCATTGAGATTGTTTAGAAATATGTCGTTATTTCCGGTGAGGGGATTGTAAATAAAATTCAGGTGAATGTTCAATAAAGCCTTGTCTACTTCTTTCGGATTAGACAGGGAAATAAAGTTCTCTAAAAAATATAAGGTAGTTGCCCTGTACATAGCTCCTGTATCGATGTACAGATAGTTAAGTTTGGCAGCTACCTTCTTTGCTGTTGTACTTTTACCGCAACCCGAATATCCGTCGATTGCGATAATGATCTTTCGCATTAATTATTTCTTCTTCTCCAAGGTTTTCTTAGGCTTTCCAGCACCCCAGGTTTCCTTGTGAGGTCCTCTTTGACATGCTGCCGACAGTACAGAAATGAGGGCAATTACTCCAAATAATTTTTCTATTCTATTCATACCTTTTAAATTGTAAGCAAAAATATAAAAATATAAATGGGAAAGAAAAAAAAAGCCACAACAAAAATTGTGGCTTTTTTCAAAAAAAACTTTAAATGAGTATTATTTAACTTTTAAACCGTTAAATACACCAAGAAACATCATAGCACTTGTTGCTTTTTTAGCTGCAGCAAATCCAATTAAAATTCCACCCAAAGGAGGGTTGCTGGTTCCTTTACCCAACCCTAACATAAAAATGAAACTTGAACCACCTTTACCGTCTGCAGAACCCATAAATTTGGTTCCGTTAGAAATTACATAATCCTTATCAGTAAGTTTAGTTGTAATAAGCAAAGAATAAGCTCCGCTTTCAACATAAGACTGCTCATCCATGTAAAAACCAAAAAAACCAGGGCTGTCGCCAGTTACGGAAACCTTTGACCCTATTTGATTTCCGTCAGCTGGACCTTCTTTTTTAGCAGAAAGTATTCCAAATGTTTCAAAAGCGCCTTTAGGTAATTTCGCAACATTCAATTTAGGAGCAAACACATAATCTTCACCAGGCTTGTTACCATTGAAAAGGATATTAAACGTTTCTTCGCCAAATAATAATTTAAAAGGATTATTGTCCTGATTGGTAAACCAGGAAATAATTTCTTTATAGTTACTTGAATTTATATAGATCGTAATGCCATAAAAACCACCACCTTTTGTTCCTGGAACTTTTAAAGGAGTTTTAGAAATCCTTGCATTTCCATTAAGGGGATTTGAAACATAAAGCTCCCCGTTTTCACTTTCTAAAAGTACTTGTTTGTCGCCATGTGATAAAATCACTGCATTTTCAGAAACATTAGTAGCGGTAAGGCCAGAAGCATTAATCGCTGCCGCAACTTCATCCAAATAATTAGAATTCCCGGCAGAGAATTGTGCAATGGCTTTTGGCATTCTTAAAGTAGTTGTATCACCTATAGTTCCATTTGAAACAGGTTTTACCTCTTCTTTCTTTTTGCAGCATCCAAAGGCAATTAAAAGTACACTAAGAGCTATAATTATCTTTTTCATGTTTGTTAATTTAATTTGATAAATGTAAAAAAGATCGACCAGGTGAACCTGGCCGATCTAGATTAGGACTATTTGTTTATTAAAACCAGAAACCGAAACGGAAAGCAGCGTTAACAGCTGGTGCAATGTTCCAGTTATTGTCTTTGTTTTCAGTAACTTTAGATGAGCCAGTAGTAACTGGTGCAGGCACTGCTGGAGTTGGAGTACCGTTTGTTGTTGTGGTTGTATTTATAAGTGTATATTTCTCTTCAGCCGTTACTTTTTTGTATGCAGTGTTTGCATAACCCCAGCTTACTTCAAGTCCAAGGTAAAGGCCTTTTGTGATATAATAATCAGCTCCCAATACACCCATGATACCAAGTCTTGTATATGCCCTTGCTCCATCATTACGTAGTGCATCGCCATTTTTCTTATTAAATGTAGGGCTAACTAGGTTAGTTCCGTTTGAAGACCAATCTGTAGCAGGACCTAAGTCTGAAAGATCACCTAAATTCTGACCCTTAACTTCATATGTGTAATCTCCTGTAGTGCTTTGAGAACCGGAAAGAGGAGTTCCATTATTAGAACCGGAAGTAGAAGATGAACCTGGAGTTCCAGTAATTTTACCTTTAGCAGATTGCATTGCAAAATCAATATAACCACCATAGTAAACAGATAATCTCTCGCTTACAGCTTTATGGAACTCAAGACCTGGGGCAATTGCCACCATAAACCTGTTTGAATTAAGTTTATATTGTGTAGGTGTAGTTGATCCCGAATTTGAAGTGTTTACACCTGTTCCGGTCGTACTGTTTGAAAAATCCTGGGTACTACCTAAATCCTGATTTGATTTAGAGGCATCAATTGAAAAGTTCAAACGGAAAGCAAGGCTTTCGTTGATGAAATAACGAAAACGAAGAGAAGGGATACCAGTTTCAGAGCCACTTAATGAAAATGGAGTTGCTCCACCGCCAGAAAAAGGAGATGCAGCCAATACCTCAACAGTAATGTTACCTGCAGAAGGTTTGAATTCGCTACCTGATGGTAAAGCTGCTGCTGGTGCTGTAGTTGTTGCATCCTGTGCGTTAACAGATAATGCCAAAGCCGTAAATAAGCCTAAAGAAATTAATGATTTTTTCATGATTTTTTTAAAAAGTGTTAAACTAAAGTAATACTTGGGTTACTATTAAATAAAAACATTGCAAGTATATGGCAATTAATATTATCTAGCAATAGTTAATTGTAAAATTAAATGGACAAATATATTCAAAAAACATATATAAAAGTATAAATTACTTATTATCAATATGTTATATTGATAATGCAATCTCATAAATTTTCTTACATTGGGATTATTTATAGGTACTTAATCAAAATATCATATAAACTAAACATTGCCTCAATATCGGATTTATTTACTTTTTCCAGAGGCGAATGGACATTTTCTTCTGCCGCGCCAATGAAAACCCAATCAACCGGATAGGGGCATGATTGCAATTCTTTCCCATCAGAGCCGCCACTTCCCTCAACTTCTAATTGAAATGGAATATCATGTGCATTTGCTATATTGATTACCTGATTTAAAAAACTTTTGCGAGGAATCCTGCTATCCCGCATTGAAATAGCGACTCCCTTGCCCAATTTCACTCCTTCTGTTGCCCAGGTTATGTCACACACCAGGTTATTTTTGATCTTATAGTTTTCCCATAAATATTTAACCAAAAATGGAACAGTCCCTCCGCCATGTTCTTCATAACAAGAGAATACGATTGCACCATTTTCTATTTTTTCACAAAGCATCAGCGAAACAAATACACCAAGCCTGTTATCCATATAACAACTTTGTATAGTTGTATCAGTTTCTTTCCAATTACTTTTAAAGACTAATTCAGTCCCCCTGTCTATTTCACGCTGAAAATCGCAACACAAAAACCCCTCTTCAAGGTCTGCAATGATCTTGGTTTCTATTTCTCCTTTGCTGTCCCTGCCTACCAATTCGTATCCTGTAACGGCCTCCGGGCCTCCTATCAGGACTAATTTATTATCATAGCGAACAGTAAACCCTATTGAGTCCATGTGGGTATAAACTGCGGTTTTGGGGTTTCCAAAAACGAGGATGATACAATCCTGAAAACCTTCACCGGATAATATTTTAGGTTCAGACTTCCACTCCTGCTTATTGAGTTCTACATAATTCAAAATGAAATTTTTCAACTCGGCTTCATTTCCCGAAGGTGAATGGATTGAACAAAGCGTTTTGAGTAAATCGTAGTTTTCAATATTGTACATATTAATAAGTTTCCTATAAGAGTTCTATGTTTCAAAGTTAGAATTGAATTGATACAATTTTTAAATAAATACTTATGTTTGGTATTAATAGTATTGCGTAGTGTGTATTGCGTAATTCCATAAAAAAAGAACAATGGGTTTAGTAGAAATGGTAATGCCCAAAATGGGTGAAAGCATTATAGAAGCAACTATATTAAAATGGCTTAAAAAGCCTGGTGATGTTATAAAAAAAGACGAGTCCATTCTGGAAGTCGCCACTGATAAGGTAGATACAGAAGTGCCTAGTTTGGTTTCAGGTATATTAAGCCAGGTTTTGTTTCAGGAAGGCGATGTGGTTTCTGTTGGAAAAGCAATTGCTTTAATAGAAAATGAGAGCATTGCTACTGCAGTAACCCCGATTTCAACTCCTGTTATAGAAGAAAAAAAACCAGATATTCTTGTCCCCGCATCGAAGCCAGCAGAAGTTTCCAAAGATCCTAACAGGTTTTATTCTCCCCTGGTAATGAACATTGCCCGTCAGGAAGGGATTACAAATCAGGAACTTGACAAAATAGAAGGTACCGGCAGGGATAACCGGGTAACCAAAGCCGATATAATTGCTTATGTAGATTATAGAAAAAGCAATTCAGTAAATGATGATAAGCCAAAAGCAGAAACTGGCAGTAATGGAATAACTACAGAAAAGCCTGCATTTGTTAATAAACCAGCGGTATCTATGTCTGGTGTAAAGGAAATTATAGAAATGGACCGCATGCGGAAAATGATTGCGGAGCGGATGCTAGATTCTGTTAAAATTTCCCCACATGTAACTTCTTTTGTTGAAGCTGATGTCACTAATATGATGTTGTGGCGCAACAAGATGAAAAAGGAGTTCATGGAAAAAGAAGGTGATGCCCTTACCTTAACCCCGATTTTCATTGAGGCCCTTGCCAAAACCCTGAAAGATTTTCCTATGGTAAATGCTTCTGTGGATGGGGACAGGATTTTGGTTAAAAAAGATATAAACGTTGGCATGGCTGTGGCACTGCCAAGTGGCAATCTGATAGTTCCTGTAGTAAAAAATGCTGACCAATTTAATATGGTGGGCCTTACAAAAAGAGTGAATGACCTGGTAAAAAGGGCAAGGGTAAATGGATTAACACCTGATGAAGTTACAGGCGGTACATATACTATGTCAAATGTAGGTACGTTTGGAAACCTGATGGGTACCCCGATTATTGTGCAACCTCAAATAGGAATAATGGCATTTGGCGTTGTGCAGAAGAAACCAGTGGTAATTGAAACACCACAAGGCGACAGCATTGGTATCAGGCACATGATGTTCCTTTCACATTCTTATGACCACAGGGTGGTTGACGGTGCACTTGGAGGAATGTTTGTAAGAAAAGTAGCTGATTACCTGGAAGAATTCGATGTAACGAGGGGGCTTTATTAGTATTGAGTACTTAGTAGTAAGTATCAAGACTAGAGTGAGCCATATTGCATCCTGATTCTCTGCTCAATAGTATTTAGTAGAAAGTAATTAGTTTTAGGAAAGACTGCAATGAAAAGATCTGGTTTGCTTCACCGTCAACTGTTCACTGTCAACTCGCAACCTGCAACTACACCACAGGCTGCTTTGTTTTACTGAATAATTGTTCAATTTCTTTTAACCCGAAAGCGTTGAGGCAATTACTTTTGGTCAACCCTCCTTTTCGGGCTACGCAAACCCCGTAATACATATTGTAGATTTCATCAATATGGTGAGCATCAGGATTTATGGAAAGCATCGCTCCCTTTTCTAGTGCATATGGTATCCACCTCCAGTCTATGTCTAATCTATAAGGATTGGCATTTATTTCTATGCAAACTCCATTTTCCACACAAGCATCAATAACTTTTTTATGGTCGATTTTGTATCCCGGCCTTCGGAGCAATAATCTTCCTGTTGGATGGCCTAATATAGTGGTATATTGGTTTTCTATCGCCTTAATTAATCTCTGTGTTGCCTTTGTTTCATCCATTTTAAAACCTGAATGAATTGAAGCAACTACATAATCAAAAGTCTTCAAGATTTCATCTTCATAATCCAAGCTTCCGTCAGTAAGAATATCAGATTCTATGCCTTTGATGATTTTAAATGGAGCAAGTTTTTTGTTTAGTTCGTCTATTTCCTTTTGTTGTTTTAATACCTTGTCTTCATACATACCTCCAGCATATTGCGCCGACTTGCTGTGATCTGCTACACCGAAATATTCTAAGCCTAATGAGATACATTTCTCTGCCATTTGCAGTAGTGTATGTTCACCATCAGAATAAGTAGTATGATTATGAAGTGTTCCCTTTAAATCAGTATACAAGACCAGTGATGTTGGGTCATTTATAATTCTCTTGTTCTTTTCATCAAACTCGAGGACACCCTCTCTTAATTCAGGTAGAATAACCGGAAACCCAATTGAAGCATAAGCTTGCACTTCGTCTGGAAAATTGTTTTTCCTGAAATATTTGAATAAACTTCCCTTTTCGCTTATTATATGTTCTAAATGCTCATGGGCAGAGGAATCTATAATGAGCTTACTTCCAAACTCTTCAGCTTTACAAACTTTTATCTCTACCTTAATTCCTGAAGGCAAGGCTTTTCCCCGCCATGAATAAGGGCTGCTTTGTTTAACAGATTTTTCTAATCCTGGAATCTGGTCAATAAACTCAAAAACTTTTTTAGGATTATTTTCTGCAACCAGGAATTGAAGCATTTCCACAGTTTCTAACAGACGTCTTGTTTCCCCGCTTAATGAGTAAGTAAAACCTGATGTGGATAAATATTCTTCAATAATTTGCGCAACCGGTTCTACGTCAGCATAATATATGCGACCCTCCTGTTCTAAGAGAAAAACAATATTTTCCAGGATCGTTTGTTGGGTTTTTTCACCAAATCCTTTTAACTGGCAGATTTTATCCTCTTCACAGGCTTCGTAAAGTTTTTCTATCCCTTCAATACCTGCCTCTTTCCAGATTATTCTTACTTTCTTAGGGCCAATACCTTTTATTCCCAGCATTTTCACCACACCATGAGGGGTAGTTGAAATCAGATTTTCAAGATCGGTAAAAGTACCAGTGGTTTTTATTTCTTCAATTTTAGAAAGTATGCTTTTGCCAAAACCACCTGTCTTTTCTAATTCAGATGCTGATAAATCTAAAATATTATCCGAAACCTTATCAATAGCAAAAACGGCATCGTTATAAGCTTTGGTTTTAAAGGGATTTTCTTCATGCAACTCCATTAAAGAAGCTGTAAGCTTAAACATCTTGGAGATTTCACGGTTGGTCATATGCCAAAATTTAAGATACCAGATTAATCCAGAAATGAACCAAAAATAAGCTTGCCAAAAATCTTTTAATCGTGCCTTCTTCTAACAAACCATTTGCTGTTAGATATTACGCCTACAGTTGCAAGCCAATAATTTTCTTTCATGAGATTAGCAGAAATGGTACCGCGTTCACCATAAGCAAGGGAAACATTCAAAGTAACTCCTGTTTTAGGAAACACCAATCCTGCGCCTAAAGATGCCTGAACTTGTGAGATTTTCTGGCCTAGGATTTCATAAGGAAGAATTTCTGCTTTGATACCGCCTCTGTAAGCCACCCTTTTATAATATTTTGTACTGTTATAATCAGGAATGAATTCAGTACCAAATGCCAGACCTTGTTGGTTTACTGACCTACTGTTATATTGATTATAACTGTAGCTACTCCAATTTGTAAAATTATAGTCCAGAACAAAAGATATTTTATTGGGCTGATAAAGAGAAAAACCAATTCTTAAGGAAGCAGGTAATTTATAATTCTGAATTTTTCCTGATTGTATTGTGTCTGATCTATAAGCAAAATAGTCATAATATCCATTTATAGGTTCGTATGCATAAGTATATTGCATAAACCTTTGCAATTCTTGTGCAGAAAGAGTTTTAAAAAAGGATCCAGTTATACCAATACCATAAAACCAGCTTTTAGTTGTTGATATAACTTCAGCTTTTTTTTGAAAGCCAAGAGAATCCTTTACTCCAATGACAGTATCAGTGAGCATTAAATCGGCCTTATTATTTTTAATTTCTCTTGTGATGAGTATTCCAGGGGATATCCTCAAATGTTGTTCATATCTTTCTGTAGTATAGATAAACCTACTTTTACCTACATCTTCAGTTCTATTTTCGTAAACAGATTGTCCCATTACAACACCGGCATTTATACCCATCAAAAGCCAGTCCTTGTAATTATATGCCGCTCCGAGGAAAAAATCTGATAATCCGCCAGAACCAGTTGACGAATAGTTGTAGAACTTAGAATTAAGAGGATTGTTGTTGTTATCTCTGGCAGCCTGCTGATCTGCATCCTTATATGATATAGAACTAAAGGGTTTTGCCCCCAATTGAACAATAACCCTTTTGTGCAAAGGCAAAGCAAGAGAAATGTATTGAATATTAGCTGAAACGCCTGTTTGGGCTAGTTCTTTGGAAGTGAGGTAGCGTGTACGTTTTCCGGCCAAGTCAAATTCAAAATTGGTATATTTAAGGACTGCAAGTGCTGCAGGATTTAAAGCATTTATCTGAAACTGGTTATAGGATGCTACGCCTGCTCCTCCCATACCATTATTTCTACTTGAACCTGGTTCGGCTATATCGCCAATTCCAATCCTGCTGTAAGAAGATAAACCAAGATTTTGTGACTGAACCGAAAGAGCTAATCCAAAAATGAAGAAAAAGGCAATAAATTTATTTAGGAGCATTATAAAGCAGCGAATGATTCAAACCGATCAATACTAAATCGGGAAACGCAAATATGGTTCCTTTTATTTTACTTTCAAAAAATGAACTGTCACCTCCACAAAGGATTACGATCAATCCTGGATATAATTGCCCATATTTTTCTATCACACCCTGTATTTCATAAACCATCCCATTTTGCACTCCCGATCTGATACTGGAGCCGGTATCATACCCTACAACAGGCGTATTCATTTCCGGTGTTAACAGGGGTAATTTTGCTGTAAAATAATTTAAAGCTTTAAATCTCATAAGTAGCCCGGGAGAAATGGCCCCCCCAAGATATTCACCTTCTGAAGTTATGAGATCAAAGGTAATGCAGGTACCCGCATCAATAACAAGGCAATTTTGACCTGGGAAAACAGACGTTGCCCCTACAACTGACGCCAATCTGTCCTTACCTAAGGTTTGGGGTGTTCTATAAGAGTTTTTTACCGGAATGCTTAACCCTGGATTAAACATAACAATGTGACTTGCCGAAAAAGCATTTTGAATTTCCGGTTCATTCGCTCTTACACTTGAAATGATAACATTTGAGAAGTTTTTATCAAGGAACCAGGAAATCAAAGCTTCATGGTTTTCAAAAACTTTTTTTTCCTTCAGTTCATAACCTTCAAATACTGCTGCTTTTATGAGCGTGTTCCCAATATCAATGCATAAATTCTGATTCATCATACAACGAATTTAAAATAAAAAAGCCTTACTGAAACCAGTAAAGCTTTTTCAATATAGAACAGATTGTTTAAACTTTTTCTTTTTAGAAACCGGATTTCCCTCTGAATTAATAAATCTCCAAAGGAATATTTGAAGCCTGATGTTCTGCTACAACAGGTTTTCTGTTTTTATACACTCTCAATTTGATTTTATACACCAGCAGATACATAACAGGTACCAGGATCAAAGTAAGGAACGTTGCGAATCCCAAACCGAAAATCATGGTCCAGGACAATGGTCCCCAGAAGGCAACGCTGTCACCTCCGAAGAACAAATGCGGGTTCAGGTCAGTGAACAAGGTAACGAAGTCAATGTTAAGTCCAACTGCAAGCGGTACAAGACCCAAAATCGTTGCGGATGCCGTCATTAATACCGGTGTCATCCTTGTCCTTCCTGCATGGATAATAGCCTCAAGAGTTGGCATGCCTTGTTTTTCTAATACCTCAGTGAACTCTACCATCAAAATACCATTTCTTACTACGATACCGGCAAGGGCCACTATTCCGATCCCTGTCATGAATATGGAAACTTCCATATCGAAAATGTAGAAACCAAGAAACACCCCGATCATACTGAAGAAGATCTCTGTAAGGATGATGAGCGGTTTGCTGATAGAATTGAACTGCAATACCAAAATCAAAAGAATGATCCCGATTGAAATCAACATGGCCGTTCCGATGAAATTAGATGTTTCAGCCTGGTCTTCCTGCTCACCTGTCATTTTTATAGAAACACTTTCAGGAGCCGGGAAATCAGGCAAGGCTTTCTGAATATCGGCCACTACCTGGTTATTGGAAAAACCTGCCAGGATGTTAGAAGCAACTGTAATTACCCTTTTCTGGTTCTTGCGGTTGATACCACCATAGGTATTGGAATAGTGGACCTTAGCAAAAGATGAAAAAGGAATCTGACGGATTACCCCACCCATGTTCATGTCCCTGTAAGTGATCTTGGAATTAAGCAATGACTCAATATCTTTCCTTTGATCTTCTTTGAACCTCAGGTAAATATCGTACTCATCATTATCTTCCCTGTATTTGGATATTTCTTTACCAAACAAGGCAGTCCTTATTTCCAATGCGATCTGAGCGGTAGAAACGCCTTCTCTGTTCGCCTTTTCTCTGTCAATCTCCACCACGATTTCAGGATTATTTTTAAGTACGTCAGATTTCAGTTCTTCAATTCCGCCAACGCCTTTTTCATTTAAATACCTGATCAGCTGTTCTGAAGTTTTGATCAGTTCATCATAATCATCTCCTGCAACTTCTATGTTGACAGGCTTACCTGTTGGCGGACCACCTTTTTCCTGGTCAACAATAATGGTAGCTCCCGGAATGCCTTTTACCACTTTCCTGAAAGCACTTAAATATTCAGCTGTTGATTTTCCATTTCTTTTGGAGAACTCAACAAACGCTACGGTCACTTTTCCTTTGTGTGGAGTAGTTGACATGTCTAAGACATTAGGATCCCCTGCATTTTTTCCAACGTTGGAAATGACAGATTCCACCATGGAGTTTTTAGTCCCCAACACTCCCATCATCCTGTTTTCCACTATTTTGGTGATAGAATCTGTTATAACCTGGTCGGTACCAATAGGCATTTCTATGTAAGCGAAGATAAAGTTAGGCTCAGCCTGCGGGAAAAAGCTTGATCTGAGTTTTCCTGCCAGCATCAATGAGAAAAAGAACAGGGCTACAGTTGCTATAAGCAAAAATATGGGTCTGTACCTTGTTAAACTCCATGTCAGCAGCTTGGCATATCCATTTTGCACTTTTGGCCACCATTTGTCCTGGAAAGAGGTGATCATTCCACCAAGGATAAATTTATTAAGCAGCACCAGTGCGTAAATGGTAATGGTAAAATTGCCCATTCCATGATTCCCAGCTATGTAAAATATGGCTGCAAGTGCTAAGAAAACCAAAGAGGTGATCTTAAAGCTTTTGGTGATTTTTTTACTTTCATGGTGATCATGAGGCTTCATTGTGTCAACCGCAAAAACAGGGTTGAATATGTATGCGGAGATCAAAGAAGAAAACAACATGACAATCAGCGTCACAGGAAGGAACCAGATGAACTTACCGGTCACTCCCGGCATAAACATCAATGGAAAGAAAGGTGCAAGGGTCGTAAGAGTTCCTGACAACACCGGTAAAAACACCTCTCCTGCGGCTTCCTTGGCTGCCTGTTTGATGGGTTTCTTCCCGTTTTCAAATATCCTGTGCGTGTTTTCTATTACCACGATGGCATCATCCACCACAATTCCCAAGGCAAGAAGAATCGAAAATAACACAATCATGTTCATTGTGATATTTTTGTCGGCTAGTAAACCCCATACTGGAAGTCCCATTGAAAATGTAATGAACATTGAAATAGGAACAGACAAACCAACGAACATAGCGTTGGTTGTTCCCATGAAAAACATCAGGATGATAGTAACCAGTATAAATCCGATGATGATGGTGTTATTTAAGTCATGTAAGGTAACCCTGGTGGTAGCAGACTGGTCGCCAGTAATTGTAATTTTCAGGTCAGAAGGAAAATTCTTTTCCTTCATTTCATCTATAATGGCTTCTATTTTATCAGCCGCATTGATCAGGTTTTCCCCGCTTCTTTTAATGACGTTCAGCGTAATTACATTCTGACCTTCCAGGCGGGCAAAACTTTCTTTCTCCTTGTGAGAATCTTCAATGGTCGCGATGTCCTTTAAATAGATTTGAGCACCTGAACCGGAACGGATGATGATATTTTCCAGTTGCAAAGGAGTATCGAATTCACCTTTAATAGAGATATTTCTTTTTTGTCCGTTTACACTTAATAAACCACCGGAGATGGTCATGTTTTCATACGCAACAGCCCTTTCGACGTCACCCAAAGTAACATCGGCAGCTTCCATTTTATATTTGTCCACATTGATCTGGATCTCCCTGTCCAATGCACCCACCAGGTCCACCCTGGTAATTTCTTTCATAGACTCAATCCGGTCTTCCAGGTCTTCAGAGAACTTTTTAAGTTTATCCAGGTCATAGTTTCCGGACACGTTAACGTTCATGATCGGAACCTGGGAAACGTCTACTTCAATTACCTGAGGATCTTTTTCAAGGTCCTGTGGCAATTCATTATCAGCTTTATCAATTGCATCCTTTACCCTTTGTTTGGCAACAGGAATATCCACGTTCGTGTTAAATTCTACTGTTATACTTGAGTAATCCTGGTAAGAAGTACTTTTGATATTTTTCACACCTACAACGGCCTTTAATTCTTTTTCAAGAGGCTTAGTGATGGTGTTCTCCATGTCAGCCGGCGCAGTACCGGGATGGATGGTGATCACATACATTTGCGGAAAAACAATTTCAGGGAACTGTTCCTTGGGCGCTGACTGGTAAGCCATAAACCCGGCAATTGATAAAAAAACTGCTAGCACATAAATACTGGTCTTATTATCAATTGACCAGCTGCTTGGTTTAAATTCTTTCATGGTTTGAGTATTGCGTAGTGAGTATTGAGTATTGAGACTAGCTTATTGACTTTAACAGACCGTAAATCATTTTTTGAATATCATTTACTTTTAATATTAATTCGGTTGCTGAATTCTCTGTTATATATTTTAGTTCTTTGGCAATTATCAATTGAGTTTCTAATTCACAAGATGAACCTGCAGAGTAGCTCAAGAATAATTTAAATTCCTTTCCACCATTCCTTCCGGCACCTTTTGCAATATTTGATGGTATGGACACTGCTGATCTTTGTATTTGAGATGAAAGTCCGTATTTTTCTTCTTTAGGAAAATCCTGCGTGATTTTATACACTTCAGTTGCTAACTCTATAGATTGCTTCCAAACCCGGAGTTCCTTGTAGTTATGTATTGGAATCGAAATACGAAATACTAATACTTAACAGGCTGTCCTTCCATCAAATCCAGATAACCTGTTGTGATTATTTTATCACCTGGTTTTAGGCCTTCTAATACTTCTGTTTCACCTTTGTAAGTTTGTCCGGTTTTAATCAATCTTCTTTCAGCTTTATTAGCATTTTCCACGAAAACAAAAGTACCGTCAAGTGATTTCTGAATCGTGCTTATGGGAATTATCAGTACATTCTTCTTTTCATAGTCTTTTATTTTTACATAAGAAATAACGTTAGCCTTTAATCCACCAAATGCTTTTGGAAGTGCCAGTTCAATATTGAAAGTACGGTTCAAAGGGCTAATTTCATCGCCAACAACCCTTACTTTTGTTTCAACTGTTTTATTAATGTCAGGGAAAAACAATTCTGCATCATTGCCTTCATTGATTTTAGAAGCGTAGGCCTCAGACACATCGGCAGAAACTTTAAAATCACCTTTCCCAACTAATCGGAAAACCGGCATACCAGGTGCTGCATTCTCACCTTCCCTAGGATAAATTTCCTCTATTACCCCTGAAACCGGTGCAATGATCCCTCCAAAAGCCAGTTGCTCATTCAAGGTCGCAATTTTGCGTTCAAGGCTTTCTTTGTTATTCTTTGCCTGAAGGTATTGCATCTCTGTTCCTATTTTCTGGTCCCAAAGTATCTGTTGTTTTTCAAACATGTCAGTGGCAAAATCAAGGGCCGTTTTTAGTTCGTCTTTGCCTTTTGCCATAGCTCCTACATCTATTGAGGCTAATAATGCGCCCTTTTTAACTTCCTGACCTTTGCGAACATAAATACGGGTGATTTGTCCTGCAGTCCTGGGAGAAATAGTAAGGTTATTATCTGTAGTAACTTTCCCCTGTATCTCCAGGTAATGCCTGAAAGTTTTTGGAGTAAGTGGTTGAGAATGTACAAAAGCAACTTTTTGCTGAACTGTGGTTTTACCAGCAGCTTTATCCAAGGCTTTAATTTTAATATTGAGTTCAGCCAGCTCAGTTTCAAGTTTTGTCCTCTTTTCTTTTAAAGCGTTCACATCGTTTTCATTTCCTGAATTGCAGGCTGTAAGCACCAGCAAAAACATGGTAAAAAGTTTTGTTATTTTCATTGTTTTAGTGTTTAATGGTTTAAAAAATGCTCAGTGGGTACTATTTTAAATTTCCTAAGGATTTGTCGTAATCTACTTTTCCTACAATAGCGTCATAAAGTGAATTATAATAATTGATCTGAGCAGTTTTCAAAGCCGATTCTGCTTCAACAACTTCAAGATTAGAACCCACCCCCGATGTATATTTAATTCGGGTTACCCTTGCAACTTCTTTTGCAAGTTCCATGTTTCTTTTTTCCGATTGTAGTGACTGTATGCTGTTGTTATAACTTATAGCTGAAGATCTTGATTGTAATTCAACTGAACGCTCAAACTGAATAAGATTATTTTGAGACTTGTCAATTTCAAGCCTTGCCTGTTGCACCCTTCTATACCTGCTTAATCCTGAGAATAGCGGAACATTTAAGGCAACTGTATAGGTGGCATACCTGAAATAAAAATCCCTATCTGTTTGAAGTTTAAGATCAGGGGTTTGAGTAAAATAACCCATATTAGCATTAAAAGCCAGACTAGGTAAGCCGCTATTTATATTATTTTTATAATTGAGATTGTTCAATTTATGCTGCGTAGTCAGAAGCTTATATTCTATCCTGTTATTAAATGCAGATTTATCATTAGTAGTTATTGCAGGATCTATATTGTAATCTGCTAATTTGTCTGAAAGATAAAGTTCTTCTTCAAGAGGCATATTCATTTGATAACGAAGTAAAATGCTGCTTATAGCAATGAGATTATCAAAATTCTTCTTTTCGGTAAGTAGGTTATTGTAAGTAACCTCGAGACGGTTAACATCCAGATCTTCAGCAAAGCCATTTTTTTTCAAAATTCTTGTCTGATTCAAAATAGAATCAACCCTTGAAATATTTACATCAAAAAGATTCTTTCTTTCAACATTGATCAATGCCATGTAATAAGCCTTGGTAACATTTTCGATCACATCAATTTTTGTTCTCTGATTGTTATAAGCAGAAAGCTCTTTATATGTCTTCGCTGCTTTTAAACCTACAAAAAAAGAACCGCTGAAAATTAATTGGGATAATGTTACCGATGCATCAGCCGTATTAGGAAGCTGAAAAACATTGGGAATAGCAGCAACTGTACCATCAGGTACATTAGTAGGAAAGAATGAAGAAAAAGGTGAATTAGGTAATTTTTGAATAAACATCCTTCTTAATGGATTAGCATGCTGATAAGCTGCGTTACCACTTAATTGGGGAAGTCCCGTACCAATGTATTCTTGTACCCTTGATTTAGCTATATACTCATCAATAGTAGCGTTTTTAATACCAGTATTATTCAACAATGCATAATCAATACATTGCCTTAAACTAAATGTTTTCGGAACATCCTGCGCTTGTAAATCCAGCCTTAAAAAGATTGAGAATAAAAGAAAAAACCTGATTTTCATTTGTTTAGTGTTTAATAATAAGTGGAGACTATGTATTCTTTAAAACCTTATTGAACTCTTCATACCCATCCCGGGTACATATACCCAGCATAAAATGTTGGAAAAGCTGAAGATGGACTTCTTTGATGTTGAATTCACTTTCAGGAAAAACTTCAGGATTAAAAGCAAGCTCAATCTGTTCAATCCTCATTCTGGCCATTATCTCAAGATTTATATCTTTTCGGAAATACCCTTGTTCAATACCGGTATTTAATATCCTGATTATATGCTCTTTGAGAAATTTTTTTTTATGCTCCTGAAATACTTTCCAGGCTTTGGGAAAATATTTTTTCAGGTCAAACAAAAGACCTGGATTAATACCACAAACGGTACTTCTAACAAATTCAGAAAGCTTCATAATACCTTCTATAATATTACTGCAGCTTTTTTCCAAAATAAGAATCTGGCACTGTTGCTTATGCATAGATTCTTTTGCGAAAGTGTTTACTAACTCATCTTTATCAACAAAGTGCTGATAAATCGTTTTTTTGGACATAGAAAGATGCCTTGCAATTTCGTCCATGGTAATACTCTTCACCCCATACCTCATGAACAATTCAGAGGCACCATTTAAAATTTCCTGTGCTGTTGGGTCAGATATATTTTCCTCTTTGAGCATCTACAAAACTAGGGAAACTTTCCCTTCACCAAAAGTTTCTCTGGTTTATTTTAATCTTTTCAGACAAATTTCATTTTAATCTTTTTTTCACCATATTTCGTATTAGATAAAACCAATTAAAAAAATCATGAAAAAAATTCTTGTAGTATCTGCCTGTTTACTTGGCTTTTTAAATTCTTACGCTCAAACAAAATTTGAGGCTAAAAGGGACAACATTAAAACACGAAATGCCAATCAGCTGTTTGTAAATTTTCCTGATGCGACTGATGATGCTATGTGGAAAATAGGATATGCAGAATTCACTTTGAAAAATCTGAGTAAATTCTCAAAGGATACAGTATTGGTTTTTAAATATAAGGTAGTGAGAAAAGAACCTACAGCGAAACTAAAAGGAGGTGAAATTAATACAGCCCCTAAAGAAGGTAAAAACCTGGAGATGTACCTTGCCAGTTCTACTCTTGGTGATGATTATGAAAATGCAGTAAGAGGAAATGTAAAACCTCAATATGAAGCAAATAAGAAAAAAGTTTTAATACCAAAAGACCCAATGGCATTAAAAGGAATGATTGATAAAATTGTGATCTGGTAGGTTTTGGCTTATAGCTGATAGGTAATGGGTAATAGCTATTGGCCATTACCCATTTGCTTTTACCCTATAGCTAATCTATAACCTTTGCCCGCTCAAAAGTGATCGCAGGGTCAAATATTTTTTTGTATGTAATATGTGTTTTGATTATAGACCCACCAACTGATTCAGCGACATGCATCATTTTTGGATTAAAATCTCCAATCCAGTTCATTTCAAATGTTTTATACCTGGCCTTTGGCTGAGTGAGTTTTGCAGATGCCTGAACTAATGCTCCTTCCAACCCTTTTCCTTGAAATTCAGGAACGATCCCAAATGCTACACCAAATATCTTTTTACATGTTTTACGCCACTGATGGTAAAGAAAAATCAATTTTTGGATTGGGCCGAATTTACCTTTGCAATATTTAAATATCTGGTTCAGTTCAGGTATCATGAGAAAAAAGCCAATTGGCTTGTTATCATAATAAGCAAATAAAATTATTTCTTCGTCCAGTATCGGTTTTAGCTGGGTCATGATTGACATGGCTTGCGCTTTATTCATTCCCTTTACTCCAGCATGCTTACTCCAGGCAGCATTGTAAATCACTACAAAGACTTCAGCATACTATTCTAAGTACTTTTTCCTAATGTGTTCAATATGATATAGTGGGTCTCTGGCAATTCTTTCAGCCTTCTCAACATAAATTTGCTCCAGTGGGGTAGCTACCAGTCTATGGTATGTATACTGTTTGAAATAATCCTGAAAACCATAGTTTTCAAACAACTGAACATAATATGGTAAGGTATAAGGCATACAGTAATTTGGTTCTTCATTAAAACCATCTACCAATAATCCCCACCACTTATCCCTTTCTCCGAAATTGATAGGGCCATCCATAGATTGCATGCCTAGTTCTACAAGCCAGCTTTTACATGTTTCGAAAAGTAGATCAGCTGCCTTTTGGTCATTTATGCATTCAAAAAAACCTAAGCCACCTGAAATCACATATGTACTTTTGGCAGTTTTATTGTTTACGAAGGCTGCAACACGACCTATCACTTTTCCATTATCATCATTGAGGATCCACCGTTTACATTTCCCATGCCTGAAAAATTTGTTCTGCTTTTCGTCAAAAACAGCCTCTATATCTTTGTCTAACGGTTGTATCCATTTTGAACTGGACTTGTATAGTTCAACCGGCAATTGCAGGAATTTTTTTATATCTGATTTAGAACTTACTTCTTTGATTATCATGGGCTATAAATAAAAAAGTCCCTTCGTTTGGAAGAGACCCTTTAAAAGATTAAAATATAATTACTTAGTGTTGAATTGTAGCTTCAATTTGCTCACGGAATTTACCAGCATTTGGTTTAGAAATTTCACCTACAAGCGGATCTGGTTTTGATGGATTAGAAACATGCAATGGCTCACCTCCAATATTACCATATATTTCCTTGTCGCCATCATGAGGATCTTTGAATTTTATCTTATTGTATTTACTTCCGCAGGAAGCAAGGATTAAAGAAAATAGAAAGAAGACAAATAATTTTACTAAAGGCTTATTCATTGAAATTATTTTAGGGTTCAAAAATACACAATTCATTAATTTTTACAATAATTATTCTAACGGTGGTAAGGCAGGAAGATCTTCACTGTTCTCCACATTCTCAATCTCTTCATTTTTAGGCACTTTTGCGATAGAAGAAATCTCATCCGTTTCGCCCAACCGTATTAGTTTCACTCCTTGTGTAGCCCTGCCAATGATCCTTAAGCTGGAAACTTCCATCCTGATTGTGATCCCACCTTTGGTAATGATCATCAAATCTTCAAGATCTGTTACATCCATTATGGTAACAAGCTTTCCTGTTTTGTCCGTTACGTTTAGTGCTTTCACACCTTTACCGCCACGGTTTGTGATCCTATACTCATCAAGATCCGATCTTTTGCCAAAACCTTTTTCAGTTATAACCAATAAATGCTGTTTTGTAGCGTCAGAAATGGTAACCATTCCAACAACTTCATCTTTGGCAAACTCATGAACCAGAGAAACAGCCCTTACACCGGTTGCAGTACGTCCCATAGGACGTACTTTTGCTTCATTGAATCGGATTGCTTTACCATTACTTGTTGCAATAATAATTTCGTCCTGGCCTGAAGTAAGCTTTACATCCAGCAAATGGTCATCATCTCCAATATTAAGGGCAATAATCCCTGATTGGCGGGGCCGTGAATATGCTTCTAATGTTGTTTTCTTTATTATTCCATTCACAGTACACATTATTAAATATGTATTGTTTATGTACTCAGGGTCAGAAAGGCTTTTAACATTTAAAACCGCCTTTACTTTCTCTTCCTTTTCAATCTGAATAAGATTTTGAAGGGCTCTTCCTTTAGAAATTTTTCCACCTTCTGGTAATTCCCAAACTTTTAGCCAGTAAACTTTTCCTTTGTCAGTGAATATGAGAAGATAATTATGGTTGGTCGCAAAGAAAAGATGCTCAGTAAAATCTTCTACTTTTGAAGAAGCTCCTCTTGAACCTACACCACCTCTGCCTTGAGTCCTATATTCAGAAAGTTGCGTCCTTTTAATATAGCCTTCGTGTGAAATAGTAATTACCATTTCATCATCAGGGATCATGTCCTCATCTGTAAATTCTTCAGCAGCGTAAATTATTTCAGTCCTGCGCGGATCCGCATATCTGTCTTTTACCTCTGTAGTTTCCTTTTTGATGATATCCATGCGCATTTCTCTACTCGCAAGGATTTCATTGAGGTGCTTGATAGTTTCCATCACCTCTTTGTATTCTTTCTCTATTTTTTCTCTTTCAAGACCAGTCAAACGCTGTAAACGCATTTCAAGGATTGCTTTAGACTGAATTTCGCTCAATCCAAATCTTTCAATTAATCCAGCCTGTGCGGTATCCGGGTCTCTTGATTCACGGATAAGTTTAATAACCTCATCCAGATTGTCTAAGGCAATTAAATACCCTTGTAAAATATGTGCCCTTTTTTCAGCTTCGTTCAGTTCATATTTAGTTCTGCGTACCACAACTTCATGCCTGAATTCTACAAACTCGCGGATCATGTCTTTCAGATTTAGCGTCATGGGCCTTCCGGCAACCAAAACCACGTTATTTACTCCGAAAGAATTTTGAAGCTGTGTATATTTATAAAGGTTATTTAAAACCACACTTGGAATAGCATCCTTTTTCAAATCGTAAACTACCCTAACTCCTTCTCTATCAGATTCATCTCTGATATCAGAAATCCCTTCAATCTTTTTCTCGTTTACAAGATCTGCTGTTTTTTGTATCAGCATAGCCTTGTTCACCATGAACGGAATGGAGGAAACAACGATCTGGTCTTTACCGGTTTTACTAGTTTCAAAATTGGCATTGGCACGAATTACAATTCTGCCTCTACCAGTATGACAAGAAAGTTTTATTCCCTGAGAACCGTAGATCATAGCGCCGGTAGGAAAATCTGGACCTTTTACAAATTGCATTAATTCGTCTACTGTTACGTCGTTATTTTCGATGTAAGCAATAATTCCATCACAAATTTCCCCAAGGTTATGAGGAGGCATGTTTGTTGCCATCCCTACCGCAATACCTGTGGTACCGTTTATCAGAAGGTTGGGTATTTTGGAAGGAAGAACTGTGGGTTCTTCCAGAGAATCATCAAAGTTTGACTGAAAATCAACCGTATCCTTGTTGATATCACCAAGCATTTCATCGGCAATCCTTTGAAGGCGTGCCTCTGTATACCTCATGGCAGCTGGAGAATCTCCATCCATTGAACCAAAGTTTCCTTGTCCATCAACCAAAGGATATCTAAGGGACCAGGGCTGGGCCATACGGACCATTGCGTCATAAACGGATGTATCACCATGAGGGTGAAATTTACCAAGTACCTCACCTACAATACGGGCTGATTTTTTGTAAGCTTTATTATAACTCACCCCCAACTCATGCATTCCATATAAAACCCTTCTGTGAACAGGTTTCAGACCATCACGAACGTCTGGTAAAGCACGTGAAACGATTACGGACATTGAATAATCAATGTATGCCGTACGCATTTCATCTTCTATGTTAATTGGGATTATTTTATCTTCTGCCATTTTTGTAATTAATAATTAACAATTAATAATTAGTAATATTCTGATTCTTAACCTTTAAAGCGTTTTAATTAAATTACTTTCCTCTGGGTTCTATTGGTTTATCGGGTAATTTAAAATCCTTTTGGTATTCGTGATCTTTTTTAAGTTTAGTTGATTTTTTTCTTTTCCCAGGGTCTGTTACAGGTTCTCTTTGAAGTTCTCCGGTTTTAGGGTTTTGGATAAATTTCAATTTCTTTCTTCCCCGGTACTTTTTTCCATTGTGGATATGAACCATTTTGGTTTCACAAGATTTGATCGGACATCTTTTCATTTTAAAGATGCGAAACCAGGTATCTTTCTTTTTATCATCCTTATAAGCTGGCGGAGCCTCTGAAGGAACTTGTTCTTCTGTTGCTTCTTCCATTGGGGGTGAATCTCCGGCTGGTGCTTCTTCTACAGCAGTTTCATTATTCTTACCCTTTTTACTTTTCTTCTTCTTAACCTTTTTCTCATTTTCTTTAAACTCTTCTTCCTTAGGTTCCTCAATTGGGGCTGGTTCGTCTTCTACAGGTTCCTGTACTTTTTCTTTTTTGCTTTTGCGTTTTTCTTTTGATTCTTTCTCAGGCGGATTTTCATCTGCAGCAGGATCCTCTTTGATAGTCTCCTCTACTGGTGTTTCTTCAGGAGGTGTTTGTTCTTGCTTTGGTTGTTCAGTTGGGGCCTGTGCCAAACTGGTTTGGTGTAAAGCAAAAAAGAATACTGTGAAAAGTAAAAGTAAAGCTGCTTTCACGCTATGGTACAATTATTCAAAGATAGAAAAATAATGGCATATAAGAAATAATGAAAGCAACTATATAGCCTATAAATACAAAAGGACTACCTCTCGAAGAAATAGTCCTTTTAAAAATCTTTATTAATATTAAAATTTAAAACCTACATAAATACGTGGGTAGAAAATGCTCGCCCTGGCACTGAAAGTTGTATTATCAGTTCCTCCTGTGCTGTTTATAGTTTTGGTGGTTCCACTATAAGATAGTGAACCAAAGCCAATATCACCACCTACCGCAAATTTCTTCACTCTGAACCTAACACCTGGTGCAAATAAAGCACCTGCTGCAACATACCCATATTCAGAACCAGATTGACCATTTGCACCAATTATAACAGTGGGAGAAATTTCAAAAGAAAAGTCCAGAGCCATATCTTCGTTTAAGCCCAAAGTGAATTGAGGGCCAAATTTGATAAATCTTAAGTCAATATTTGTTGTCTTGTTATTATAATAAGCAGGCTTGTAAGAACTGTATCCGAATTGAAACCAGCTAACTTTAATTCCGAAACCAATTTTGTCCCTTTTAATGAAATACCATTGGTTTCCAATTTCAATATTTGGTTGAAAACCTAATGACTGCGCTGATGATGTAACACCATTGTTTTTTAAAACCATAGTAGGAAATGCAAAACCCAGGTTTAAGTAAAAACCATTGTTGATCCCCTTTCCACCTTGTAGGGATTTAACTCCATTTGGGCCAGCAAACGATAAAGGCGCGCGCCGCGGACCGTGGAGCTCGAGGGGCTCACGCCCAAC
>JANYCH010000200.1 GCA_025360395.1 Cytophagales bacterium
GGGAGAAGCAAAATCTGACCTGGATATTTTCTTTGACTACGCCAAAAGAATGGATTTCAGGGATAAAGAGGGCGCACCGCTTATCAAATGGACTACACCGGAAGAAACTTTTGAGGCTTGGAAGGCCTGCACCAAAGGAAGGCCATGTGATTATACGGGTTTGAGTTATGCAAAACTAACTGGTGGTTCAGGAATCCCATGGCCATGTAACGAGGAATATCCTGACGGCAAAAAACAGTTGTATACCGACCATGTTTTTAATACTTCCATAGAACAGTGTGAAAGTTTTGGCCATGACCTTGATACCGGTGCCGCCATGACCATGGAAGATTATAAAAAGATAGATCCCAAAGGAAAAGCTTTCCTAAAGGGTGCCGATTACATCCCGCCACACGAACTTCCTTCTCACGAATTTCCATTCTGGCTCACCACCGGGCGCGATGTTTACCATTTTCATACCAGAACCAAAACAGGAAGGAGCCAGGCCCTGAGGGATGCTGCACCCGATGGCTATGTTCAAATAAGTGAAGAGGATGCTCTGAAACTGGGAATTAAAGAAGGAGAAATGATAGAGGTAGAATCGAAAAGGGGAAAAGTAACTGAACCGGCACGAATTGGAGGAATTGCACCGGGACTTGTATTTATTCCTTTCCATTATGGTAACTGGGACAACCCCGGACGAAGCAGGGCCGCCAATGAACTGACTATCACAGAATGGGACCCGGTAAGCAAACAGCCGCATTTTAAATATGCGGCTGTAAAACTGCAAAAAGCGGGATCAGGAATCCTGCAACAGGCAGGAGAGGCAATTGGAGCATTGAAAGATAAAGTTTTAGATAAAATCAGCTGATTATGCATTTCGGAAAGTATATTTTCATGGTAGAAAGAACAGAGGCCGATTTGGCAAAAGCCTTTAAAAAAGTAGCGGAAGCCCATGGAAAAGAAGTAGATGTTTTTCAAACCTGCCAAATGCTGGCCAAATGGTCCGAAGAACTGGAAGAACAGCTAAAACCATTCAGTAAGAAATACAAAGAAGAGAAGGACAAAGAGCCTGACCGCCTCACCCAAACCCTTTTGAAAGATACCCGGGCAGGTGGAATGGCGCTGCTGAGGAACTTACATGACCTTTACCTTATCGCAACAGAAGTACAGGTTTGCTGCACCATTTTAAAACAAGGTAGCGTTGCCCTTCGGGACAAAGAACTGTCTGAAGTCTGCGAAAAAATAGAAGGCAAAACTCACAGGCAGCTATCCTGGCTCATGACCAGGATGAAGTCTGGGGCTCCTCAGACTTTGATTGTTTCAGAGTAATCATAGTCTTGTGGAATGTAAAGAGTGAAATGCGCCCCGGATAGGAATGATTAATCCTTTTTTCATTACATATTTTGTAATAAGCATCAACCTTTCAGTAAAAAGATTGTAATGAATAGCCGGAACTGGCGCCCAAAATCAAAATAGTACAAACTATACCCTGCTCATAACTATAATTGGATCTTTGATCGACAATCAATCTTTATTTCTCTTTAATCATAATCCCTAACAAAGAAACCGGCTTACTTTTTTCCTCACTATTTCCATTCTTTTTCTTTATTCAAATCTTTTTGCTCCGTTTTCTGTTCTAACTTTACCATCTTAATCAAGCCCCAATACATGTCGGTTCAGACAGATTTTGTCCCAGTTGAAAATTTCGAGCAACTCGATCCCAAAGAATATATCATCATAAAAGGGGCCAGGGTTAACAACCTTAAAAACCTCAGTGTTGCCATACCAAGAAATAAACTTGTGGTCGTAACCGGATTGTCAGGTTCAGGTAAATCTTCGCTGGCATTTAATACACTCTTTGCTGAAGGCCAAAGGCAATATGTGGAAAGCTTGAGCTCCTATGCCCGTCAATTTCTTGCCAGAATGGAAAAGCCAGAGGCCGACTATATCAAAGGTGTGGCGCCAGCTATTGCAATTGAACAAAAAGTTTCCAGCAGAAATCCAAGATCTACTGTTGGGACCACTACTGAAATTTACGATTACTTAAAACTTTTATACGCCCGGATCGGTGTCACATTGTCGCCCATTTCTGGCAATCCGGTAAAGAAAGAGACAGTTCAGGATGTAATGGACTTCATCACTTCATTTGATAACGGATCTAAGTTGCATGTACTTTGCCCTTATATAATTGACGTTAAGCAACCTATAGAACCCGTACTCAACACCCTTATTCAGAAAGGTTTTACCAGATTGGCAGTAAACAATGAAGTGTCCCCGATAGAAGATCTGCTGGAAGATATTTCAAAGATTAAAAAGGCTAAAACCTTAGAAATATTAATTGACAGGAACGTTTTAGATAAAAATGATGAAGATAATCTTTATCGCCTTGCCGATTCAATCCAAACTGCCTTTTATGAAGGGCATGGCTACTGCGCCATTGATGTTTTAGGGAAAGAAAAGCGCACGTTTTCTGACAGGTTTGAACTGGATGGAATGGAGTTTGAAGAGCCAAGCCTTAACCTTTTCAGCTTTAATAATCCTTATGGCGCCTGTAAAACATGTGAAGGTTTCGGTAAAGTTTTAGGAATTGACGAGGACCTGGTCATTCCCAATAAAAATCTTTCTGTTTACGAAGGGGCAATTGCGCCATGGAAAGGCGAAAAAATGGGCGATTACCTGGAGCCTTTAGTAAAAAACGGGATTCATTTCGATTTTCCCATTCACCGAGCATATTACGATCTGGATGAAAAGCAGAAAAGATTGATATGGGAAGGAAATGAACATTTTACCGGTCTCAATGACTTTTTTAAATTCCTCGAAACACAAACATATAAAATCCAGTACCGGGTCATGCTTTCCCGTTACCGTGGAAGAACTGTTTGTCCAGATTGCCGTGGCTCAAGGTTAAGAAAAGATGCTGGCTATGTTAAAATAGGAGGGAGGTCAATCCAGGATTTGGTTTTGCTGCCTGTTGATGATTTTGCCAAAGTATTCGCCAGCCTGGAACTTACTGAATACGAGAAGAAAATTGCAGGAAGGATCCAGAGTGAAGTTTATAACCGTTTGGGTTATTTACAAAAAGTAGGCTTAGGCTATCTGACCCTAAACCGATTAACAAATTCTTTGTCAGGCGGCGAGTTTCAAAGAATTAAGCTTGCCACAGCTTTGGGCAGTGCCCTGGTGGGATCAATGTATATTTTAGATGAGCCAAGCATTGGCTTGCATCCCAGAGATACAAAACAACTGGTGGAGGTACTCTTGCACCTTCGGGACCTGGGAAATACCGTTATAGTGGTGGAGCATGAAGAAGAAATTATGCGTGCTGCTGACCAGATCATAGATATTGGGCCTGAAGCAGGAAATGGTGGTGGACATTTGGTTGCGCAGGGGAGTTTCAAAAAAGGAAACTACAAAGCTTTACCGGGTTACTCTTCTCATACACTTGATTTCTTAAACGGTACTAACGACATTGTCCTGCCTGCTGTGAGGAGGAAACCCCTGCATTGGGTGAACATCAAAGGCGCCAGGGAGAATAATTTAAAAAACGTCAGTGCATCTTTTCCATTACAGGTTTTGTGTGTCATAACCGGCGTTAGTGGTTCAGGTAAGTCTACTTTGGTAAAAAAGATTCTTTATCCTGCAGTTTCTAAGATTTGTGGTGGAATTTCCAATGAAGAATCCGGTAAAGTCGATAGGGTGGAAGGTTCGCTCGACAAGGTAAAAAGCATTGAATTCATTGACCAGAACCCAATAGGTAAATCATCAAGGTCCAATCCGGTAACTTATACCAAGGCTTATGACGCTATAAGGAACCTCTTGGCAGATCAGCCTCTTGCTAAACAACGCGGGTATAAACCTTCTCACTTTTCATTTAATGTGGATGGTGGCCGCTGTGAAATTTGCCAGGGAGAAGGAGAGGTGAAAATTGAAATGCAGTTTATGGCCGATATTTTCCTTAAATGTGAAGGATGTGAAGGTAAACGCTTCAAACAGGAAATTCTTGATATTCAATTTAATGGTAAAAATGTCCATGAAATTTTAGACCTGACAGTAGAAGAAAGCCTTACTTTTTTCAGCAAGAACAAAACGATTTTTGAGAAACTGAAGCCCTTAAATGATGTTGGTTTAGGATATGTAAGGTTGGGCCAGTCTTCCAATACGTTAAGTGGGGGTGAAGCTCAAAGGGTAAAACTTGCTTCTTATTTGAACAAGGGCAATGAAAAACATGAAAATATTCTGTTCATTTTTGATGAGCCTACAACGGGATTACATTTTCATGATATCAAAAAGCTGCTGTCAGCCATCAATGCATTGATAGAACAGGGAAATTCCGTTATCATCATTGAACACAATATGGAAGTGATCAAGTGTGCTGATTGGATTATTGACCTTGGGCCAGAAGGAGGCGAACATGGAGGTGAAGTTTGTTATGCCGGTACACCAGAGAATATGGTTAGCATAAAAGACAATCACACTGCTTATTATCTGAAAGGTAAAATTGTGTAGCCTTAGCTGAAATCTGGATGAATATTCTTTTACCTATTTGAATTTCAGTTTAAAAATTAAAATGACACATGAAAATACAAGTGAGATCCCGTTTGCAATTATAATGGGCCAGCTTGTGAGGTAAATACCATACACTAACCACATTAAACCACCCAGACAAAGCAAAATGTACACAGATAAAGCGATGTCTTTGGTGTCTTTTGTCCTGATAGTTTTGATCGCTTGAGGAACGTAAGATGCAGTGGTGAGGAATGCGGCAATTAACCCAAGGATGGTTTTAGTATCTATCATTTTAAAACAAGATCAGCAGATTATAACTGCTAAACCTGTCTCAAAAAACCTTGCCTGAGATTTTATTCTGACTATATATTGACTGCTTATCGAGCCTGTACAAAGCTGCTAAATAAAGTGGAAAATCCGTTTAAACAAATAATAAGACAAGTTTTAAGAGTTTTGTACTTTATTCAACTATTTTAACGTTCTCTAATAGTTAAATTCAAAGCATGAACGTTCTTTTTGTTTGCCTGGGTAATATTTGCAGGTCACCCATGGCAGAAGGGATTTTTAATAAGTTGGTAAAGGAAAGGGGATTAGAAGGGAAATATTCCAGTGAGTCTGCCGGTACTGCTGGTTACCATATTGGAGAACTTCCCGATTTCAGAACAAGAAAAATTTGTGATTTAAACTCAACACCATTAAACCACAGGGGGAGAAAATTGCTCAAAGAAGATATCAATACATTTGATCTCATTCTGGCCATGGACCTGATGAATTATAAAGACATCCTGGAACAGCTTTCCGTATCCGAATCAACCAAAAATAAAGTCAGGGTAATGAGAAGCTATGAACCTGATGGCTACGGAAAAGAAGTTCCTGATCCGTATTATGGCGATCTTGAAGATTTTAAACTCGTTTACTCGATGTTGGAAAATTCCTGCAATCATTTGCTGGATGAATTGGAGCTAAATAGTATTGAGTAGCAAGTATTAAGACTGCTAAAATAAGTAAGCACTGGCCTTGGAAGAAATGAAGTCAAGAATTTCTTAGAGCAAAGGCAAACAGTATTGAGTATCAAGATTGCTGCAAACTTTTTGTACGGCCTTGGAAGAAATGGCGTTAAGAATTTCTTCAGGAGCGTAGGCAAAAGAAAGACTGCCTGCCCGATAGCCTGAACTAACATTAATCATGATTTTGCCTGTTCGCAGGATTTCGTGTGGAGGCAAAAGAAATTTAGCCATTTGTTCCACCGCCTTGAATTTTTGGTTCTTTTGTTTTCAAGACAAAAGAATGATGAAGAATGTTCAGAGCTTAATTTTTCCGTACAACTGTCCCTTTTTCTTTGTCTATTTTCTGACTTTCAATCTTTATGGCCATATAAAGTTTTATGGCCTTTTCCTGTTCTTCAGGATCGGAGGATGCAAGTCCTTTTTTAGCTTCTATTTCCATTTCCTGCAGTCTTTGGCTTTTGAGCCTCAAAATAGCATCATAAGCCACTGTCGCAAGCTCTTCATCTTTTTTAGGAATAAAAATAGAAAACCGTTCCCAGTTAGGGCTTGTTTCAGATACTTTGGACAAGATATCTGAAGCCGTCTGCCGGATTTCAGCATCATCATGAGTAAGAAAAAAATCCCTTCCAAAATAGTTTTCCGAAGCAAATGATTTGGTTTGGTCCATGATTTTCAAAAATATCGGAGTCTTAAATTCTACTTCCTCGAGTTCAGCCAGCAGGTAGTTTTCAACCCTCAAATCATCGTTTATTTTAACCCCGGCGTGTATTATCAATATCCTGATTATTTCCATTTCAGCCTTGTCGACCGTTATGGTTTCAGACTGCTCATTAAAAGATTCTTCTAAGGTCTGGTTTACAGGTACCTGGTTTTCATCAGAATTTTGTCTTTCTGGAATTGCCGGTTTTTTCTTTTTAACTAAAACCCTGTTAAGTTCATCAAGTAGCGCTGCTTCAGAAAGGCCAATCAGATTGGCCGTTTCCTGCACCATTACACTCCTTTTCAAGACATCCGGAATCTTGCTGATGCTTTCAACCAGGTCTTTGGCAATTTCAGCCTTTCTGAGAGGATCTTTTTTTAATTCATCAAGAAAAAGCGATGCTTTAAAAGTAACAAAGTCTTTTGTATTGGCAGAAATGAATTCTTTAAAAGCAACGGCACCTACTTTTTTAACAAAACTATCCGGATCTTCTTTGTCGGGGAAAAGTGCCACACGTACATTCAGACCTTCTTCAAGCAGTATTTCAATTCCCCTCAATGATGCTTTGATACCGGCAGGATCGCCATCGTATAAAACGGTTACATTTTCAGTATACCTTCTTATTAAGCGGCTTTGCTCATGTGTAAGCGATGTCCCTGAGCTGGCCACAACATTCTCAATACCTGCCTGGTACATAGATACCACATCGGTATAACCCTCAACCAAGAAGCAATTTTCTTCTGAACGGATGGCATTTTTGGCCTGAAACATACCATACAGCACATTGCTTTTATGGTAAACCTCTGTTTCTGGGGAATTTAGATATTTAGCACTTTCCTTATCACTTTTGAGGATCCGAGCCCCAAAAGCAATTACTTTTCCCTGCGGATTGTGGATTGGAAAAATAACCCTTCCCCTGAAACGATCATAATGTCCTTCCTTTCCTTCTTCCCTTGGTTTGATTAAGCCGGCTTTTTCAAGAATTTCCAGGGAATACTGATTTGCTTTTGCCTGTGTTAAAAAGGCTTCCCATGTATCGAGACTATAGCCCAGTTCAAACGCCTTGATGGTTTTTTCACTAAAACCACGTTCTTTAAAATAACTTAATCCAAGACTTTTCCCCTCGCTGTGTTCAAAAAGGATCTGCTGATAGTAATTCTTTGCATAATTCAGTACAATCAGTAAACTCTCCCGCTCACTGAAGTTTTCCTTTTGCTGAACCGAAAGCTTGTCTTCTTCAATTTCTATATGATATTTCTGCGCAAGTTGCCTCAGGGCTTCCGGATAGGTGAGTTTATCATACTCCATCACAAAACTTATCCCATCACCACTTTTGCCGCATCCAAAACATTTATAAATGCCCAGCCGGGGGTTTACATGAAAGGAAGGCGACTTTTCATTGTGAAACGGGCAACAAGCAGTAAGAGAAGAGCCGCGTCGTTTTAGTGTGAGGTAGTCCGAAACCACCTCAACAATATCTGCATGAGATTTTATCCGCTCTATGGTCTCTCTTGAAATGGACAATTTTAGTATTTAGTATTGAGTACTTAGTATTGAGTATGTGGTACTTAGTAGAGAGCCAATAACTGTAGAAATAGAAAAGTATTTGAATTTAACCTATACTGTGCAATTTATTAAGGTGTTTGATTGGAGCTCTTACAGAATGAAAAGTTTTGAAAAATCAGGGTCTAACGAATTTGCAGAGTCCCACTCACAACTCATAACCCACAACTGATTAACCCCCACTCATAACTCAAAACTCACAACCCACAACTGATTACGTCTGACTGGCGTGAAAAAGCTTTTGCTTTTCATCTTTTGTGAGGCTTTCATAACCAGTTTGTGAGATTTTATCAAGTATTTTATCAATATCCTCTTGAGAAGGTGTTCCTGTCACTTTGGTTTTAACCGGGTTTTTGAAAGTCACTTTTAATTGCTTGTCCTTTTTAAACACAGTTTCAAAATAACTAAATGTTGTATTGATAGGCTTTCCAATATCGGTTCCTTTTTTTAATTGCCTGATAAATATGAAACCAATTAAAGCTCCTCCAAGATGTGCAATATTACCTCCGGCATTGGTACTTGTAGTTTGTGCAATTGATATAATAAGATAAAAAAGGGCAATGTATTTGATCCGCACTGGGCCAAAAAAAAGCAAATTCATTGTATAATCCGGCACTAAAGTAGCTGCTGCAGTAACTATTGCATATACCCCAGCTGACGCTCCCAATAAAACAGAATTAGAAACATTCGAAGAAAAATACGGAATAGTATTATAAGCAAGAATGTATAAAATCCCTCCTAGGAACCCACCTAATATATAAAGAGAAGTAATTCTTTTACTCCCGATCAAATCGCCGATAATCTGGCCGAACCAATACATTACCAAAAGGTTGAAAAGGATGTGAAAGGGATCTTCATGAAGAATAAAATAGGTAAAAATGGTCCAGGGCCTTGTTATAAAAACAGATAAGTTAGCCGGTAACTCTAGCCAGCTTAGTATTTCATTATAAATCCCTCGGTTCCTGCTTAAAGTTAAAATAACATTAAGAACTAGCAGGACAAGAAATACAATAACATTTAAAAATATGATTTGATTAAGACTGTTATCCTTTTTTCGAAAGGCGTTTTTAATGTCATCAATAAAACTGCTCATCATAAGTACTCCTCGAATTCACATAAAATTAACACAAGACATAAACTTAATCAACTATTATGCCCGATTGTTCAGTTTTTCTAAAAATTTAAGCCACAGTTCCTGTTTTTTTGATATTTAGGTTAAACTTTCTTAAGCAGGATCATTTTATAGTTTTTACTGTAAATTTTCTTCTTAAAATAATAACTTAGTATATTTGTTATCATAACCCACAGTTCAGTTTCCATGAAGATTAAGTTAAGGGGTGCAGATTATATTATTAAAATACTTGAGTTGTTGGAGGTTGAGGCACTCTTTGCTTATCCAGGAGGTGCAATTTTGCCAATCTACGATGCACTCGCATTCAGTAATATAAATGACATACTTGTCCGCCATGAGCAGGCCGCAGCTTTTGCTGCTAACGGTTTTGCAAGGGTAAAAGGTAAGCCTGGTTTTTGCCTGGCCACTTCCGGGCCCGGTGCAACCAACCTTGTTACGGGCATTGCAGATGCATATGCTGATAGCGTTCCAATGATCGCCATTACAGGACAGGTAAATTTACCGCTCATTGGTACAGACGCTTTTCAAGAAACCGATATAACAGGAATATGTCTTCCGATAACCAAAAGGTGTTATCTTATTAAAGATCTCGTGCATGCTGAAAGGATTTTCCGCGAAGCATATGAAACTGCCATAAATGATCGTCCGGGACCTGTTTTGGTCGATGTTCCAAGAAGTATTCAATTGTCTTTTATAGAAATAGACGAAGATTGGGAAAGCAAATTTATCAAACCCCAATTCAAAAGATTAAAGAAATTCGGTCAGGAAGAGTTGCAGAAAGCAAGTCAGTTAATGGCCGATGCTAAAAAACCGCTTATTCTTTGTGGACATGGTGTCCTTCTTTCCGATGCCTGGAAAGAAATGAGGGAATTTATTAAAAAAGAACAAATTCCAGCGGTTTCTACCATATTGGGAATGGGCATTTTTGAATCTGGAGAACCTTTGTACTTCAACTGGCTTGGAATGCACGGCATGAAATATGCCAACTTAGCAGTGCAGGATGCCGATTTGATTATTGCCATGGGCATACGGTTCGATGACCGGATAACAGGCCGTTTAAAAGACTTCGCTCCCAATGCAAAAATTATCCATTGCGATATAGACAGCAGTGAGCAAGACAAAAATGTAAATGTTGAAGTTTTTCTTCACGGCGATATGAAACTTATTTTAGATGAGCTTCCAAGTTCAGCTACAGAAAATAGTTTGATGAACCGTCGTTTATGGTTCAATGAATTAAATGAACTTCGCGATCAGTATCCTATAAAAAGCGTTGATTACGACGTGTTCAACATGATCACGGCTATTGATGTTTTAGAAAAACTTTCGCCTGAAGACATAATTGTAACTACAGATGTTGGTCAGCACCAGATGTGGGCAGGGCAATATTTAAATAAAATGCACCCGAACCATTTTTTAACATCAGGTGGTTTAGGATCAATGGGTTTTGGTTTTCCTGCAGCCATGGGAGCACAGGCAGCTTTCCCGGATAAAAATGTTTGGTGCATTACTGGTGATGGATCTTTCCAGATGAACCTTCAGGAACTCATCACCTGTGTACAGGAACAATGGCCAATAAAAATATTATTGCTTGACAATAGTTATCTTGGAATGGTACGTCAATGGCAAGAGCAATTTTATAATAAGAATTATTCAGGAGTAGATATTTTGAACCCTGATTATTTGTTACTGGCAAAAGCCTATGGCGTAAGTGCAGCTTCTGCAACAAATGCAGAAGAATTGGCACAGGCCATTACTCAGGCATATAAAACAAAAGGGCCATTTCTTGTTCATGCAAGGGTTTTAAAGGAAGACAACGTATTGCCCATGGTAGCACCAGGTGCCAGTTTGAGCGAAACGATATATTATGCCCAGGATGTACCTGTCAACGACAAAAAACTTCTAGAAAAAAATGCAAAAAAATTACTGGCTCATAAAGTGCAATCACACGCCTGAAACCGTCGATAAGATCATGCTTTCCTTCAGAAAAAGAGGAATGATGGTTGATATGTTACATTATAAAAAGATTACAGAAGACACTTCTGAATGTGAAGTTGCATTTGAGGATACAGCTGAAAGTGCTGAAAGAATCCGGAAAAATATTCTGAGACT
>JANYCH010000234.1 GCA_025360395.1 Cytophagales bacterium
TACAGATTCAACAGAAATAAGATGAAGGAGGGAATATTCGAGAATTTGATGTCTAGGATGGTGAATGCTAAACCCTATACATACAAACAAATGCTGTTATCTTACGCCTAATTCAATAATAGGATTTAAAGTATAAAATTCATTTCGAAATAATTTCATTAATTTTTATAATGCGCAATTAATCTCTTAAATCAATAATATGACAATTCGAAAACTACTTCATAAAGTGAGTTTTATTGTAAATCCTGTCATCTATCCTCAGATGAGACTATTTGCAACTTCCCTTCTTATCATTTTGTCTGGGGCCTTAAATGCACAAGACTACATAGCAGTGCGGAACACAGGTGGTTCAGAGGAATTCTATCAGGTAAGCACTGGTAAGAAATTTACTCCTATCGGTTCTAATTATATAAAACTGGGTTATTCATACCGACCCGACTTTGCTGATAAGAAACAGTTTACACATGCAACTTTTGGTGCTACCAGAAGCATATTTGATAGTCCAGATTTGTATAAATATGATCCTAAGGATGCTGATATTCAACTCGGTGCAATGAGTGCGTTAGGTTATAACGTGGTTCGTGTCTTTGTAAGTGAGCTTGGGTTAAATGATTTTGATGACGGGCAGGGATTAGATATGAACTACATTGCAAATGCGGTAGATTTTGTAAAAAAAGCCAAAAATCATGGTATCAGGGTTACATTCGCTTTTGATGTTTGGGGATTGCAGAATTATGGGTTTACGGATCCTGATAACAAGCATTTTTCAGGCTTGAATACTGCTTTCTTTACCCAGGCAGGGATCAATTCACGAAAAGCCGTATGGAATGATTTTATTTCAGGGCTTAAAAATCAGGGAGCACCAATGAATTATATTTTTGGATATTCAATTAATGAATTCTACTTCATGGAAGACCAATTACCACTTAGCCTGAACACAGGAATGGTTACCACTGCAAATGGACAGACTTATGATATGGCTTCTACAACGGACAAAAGTAGAATGATGCAGGACGCTGTAGTGTATATGGTTGGGGAATTACGGAATGCAGCCAGGCAAAACCATTCTGAAGCATTAGTTACCATTGGTTTTTTTTACCCAGAAGCTGTGTATGGGGTAGATACACGTATTGTACCTGAAGATGTTATTACCACGCTGGGTAGGTCCAGCGCAGATTATTTTGACTTACACGCCTATCCAGGATACAATTCGCTTCAAGTAATTATGTCGGGTACTGGATCTTTTGGCTATAAAGGCAAAGTAGTTAAACCTCTATTAATGGGCGAATTTGGTGCAAATTCAGGATATCCAACAGCTGAATCTGCCAGTATTGCAATGAGAGATTGGATGACTGAATCGTGCAATTACGGTTTTGACGGCTGGCTGTCTTGGCTTTGGAATCCAGGAACTGATTACTGGAATGTCCAAAATAATCTTCCGTTACAAGAAGTGCTAAATGGTAAAAATTGGGGAAGTGGTTGTTTTGCATATCCATGCTCCAAAACTTGTACTAATGATACAACTTTGATTTACGATCCCAAAATACTTGGAGCTAAATATATTTGGAAAAACCCTACAATCCCGGGCAGTTGCTCTTACAATTTAGCTGGGAACCATAATTCAAATTATGTTTTTCCATTAGGAACAACAATTGTTAAGTTAAACATCAATGATGTTACAAATAATTCTACCGGTACTTGCGCTTTTAAGGTAACGGTCCAGTATTCAGATTCATTAAAAAAGACACTAAATCCATATGATTCCAAATACATCAGTCAGAACATTCCTTCGACTATGGAAATTAATAGTAAAAATACAATTACATTAAAATATAGAAATACAGGAGCAAACAATTGGAACGAACCATTTCCAAATTGGGATGTTGCCTTAGCCCCTTCAGGTGGGAATGGTGACGATCCAGGTTGGAGAGGATTACCAACTACAGTTATTTCAGGTGATACCGCAAGTTTCGTGTTTGATTATGTACCAAAACATTTCGGTACATATACTGTGGCCTTTCAATTAATAAAAAATGGTGGTAACAGATTTGGAGATTCATCACCATTAGCAACGTTTAATGTAAAAGATACTAAACCGCCTGTTTTTGTATGTTTAAAAGATACAGTTTTATCCAATGAATCAGGAGCTGGCGTGAAGTATAGTTTCCCAACCCCTATTGCAACTGATAATCATAAAGTTGTATCAGTAACCCAAGTACAGGGACTTG
>JANYCH010000031.1 GCA_025360395.1 Cytophagales bacterium
GAATGGAATGGTATAAACTCTCATGGAAATATAGTACCAGGATATTATATCTATTATTTAAAATTTAAAGACGGAACACATAAACAAGGTGAAGTAACCGTTACCCAATAATGCGAAAATTTTACATCATATTTTTAATCAGCATCTTAGCTTACTTTAGCAAAGTAAGTGCTCAAACGGTATTGTTACCTGATACTAATTTTACCAAATGTTTAAAAACAGTTTTTCCAAGTTCGATCAACACTTCCAACCAGTTAATTATATCAGAAGCTAACAAGGCAAAAGGGACCCTTTCATGCGTAAATATGAAAATTACCTCAGCAGAGGGAATTCAATACTTTACCTCTGTTTCAACAATAAAGTTAAATACTAACAACCTGAGCTTTTTTCCTCAAATTAACCTTTTAACCAGTTTACAAAATATAGATGTATCTGAAAACCAACTGGAATCCCTTCCCTCTTTTCTAAACCAGAAACGATTAAAAACCATTTTTGCACAACGCAATAAAATAAAGGCTTTGCCAGATTTATCAAATAATGATTCTTTAATTACCTTATATATACATACAAATCAGCTGGATACGCTCCCAGATCTAGGCAAGCTTAAAAACCTGGTAACACTGAATGTTACTTACAATAACTTAAAATACCTTCCGAACATTAACCAGCTGGTTTCACTTCAAAATCTATATGCATGGAAAAATCAATTGATTGAGGCTCCTTCTCTTACTGCTCTTAATCAATTGATTTATGTGGATTTATCATATAACCTTTTAAAAAAAACACCGGAATTAGGCTCTAAACCAAATTTAAATATTGCCTATTTTAATGATAACCAAATTTCTGTATTGACGGATTTTAGCCAATGTACCCAGCTTCAAAAAGTACGGCTATATAATAACATGCTCACTTTTAGTGAAACGATTAAACTAATTAATATTCCCAAATACGATACAATTTTTAAACTAATGCCCAACAAGCCTATTAAGCTAGGAAAATTGATTGAAACCAATCAGGCACTACCCATTAATATTACTATTGGTATTGACCAAAAAGTGGTGGGTATAAAATATGAATGGTTTAAAAATGGGAACCTAATCAATTCCAAACCAACTGATTCATTAGTTTTTATTAAAGCTGATTTAAAAGATGAAGGCAAATATTATTGTACCATCAAAAATTGCTTTTTCCCAAATGTTACTTTAAATTCAGATACATTCACAATAAAAGTTATTCCTTGCCCGGACCCTTCAAATATAATAATTACTTCAAATGAAATAAATTGTTTATCACAAGGAACCATTAATATTAACGGTTACAATTCAACAACTTATCCGGCAACTTATGAGTTGTTACCTACTTTAAATTCAAAAACCATCAATTCCACATCAGGAAATTTTGAAGGATTATCCGAAAGTTCATTCAAGTTGAAAATCAAAATTAAAAATGGTTGCAATTATACATATCCTGATATTATTACAATTCCTCAAAAAGAATGCGATGAAGTTTTAATAAGTCCGGATAATGATGGTTCATCTGACAGCTACTATTTTGCTGATACAGGGAAAGTGGTAATTTATGACAAACGTGGTAATATTATAAAAACATTGACCATCCCAGCATCCTGGGATGGTACTTCTGAAAAAGGGAAAGTATCTAATGGATTTTTTGTTGCAGATATAAACGGTGGTAAGAAAATAATAGGAATAACAGTTTTATATTGATTTACTAGTTTTCAGCCGGGATAAATTCCATTGAAACAGAATTAACACAATGTCTTGTATTTTTAGGGGTTAGTCTTTCACCAATAAAGATATGACCCAAATGTCCTCCGCACTGAGCACAGATAATTTCAATTCTATGTCCATCTGGATCTGCCACCCTTTTCACTGCACCAGGTATTTCATCATCAAAACTAGGCCAGCCACAATGTGAGTCAAATTTACTTTCTGACGTATATAGATGAGATCTGCACCTTCTGCAGGCATAAACCCCCTTTGCTTTGTTATAAAGATATTTTCCTGTTCCAGGTCTTTCTGTTCCTTTGTAGATTATTATTCTTTCTTCTTCAGGAGTAAGTTGAGCATATTGTTTAGAAGATTCTCCAGATAAATTTTCCATTTATTTAATTAATCGTTTAGGCCCTGAATAATTCATAAACACAATTTGAGGTAATATTGTTCGTAATAAAAAACAGATATTTTACCAAGGCAAAGAGAATCCAAACCAGAATCCATAACTCCATCAAATAAATCCGAGTCAATAAGGTTAAAAGAAATGATTTTGCTGTGCATGAGG
Organism: Cytophagales bacterium; assembly: GCA_025360395.1. Lineage (GTDB taxonomy): Bacteria > Bacteroidota > Bacteroidia > Cytophagales > UBA9547 > UBA9547. The sequence goes on from JANYCH010000031.1 coordinate 2,299, forward strand.
TTAAATTTCATGGGCACTTATCTTAAAAATGTGACACTTGTAATTCAATCAGGGAATAGTACTGGACCGATTTTATCACCAGATGGGATGAACATTATGATACCTATTTATACCGGATCGGGATTAGCAAAATATGTGACCTTAAGGATAACTGAAATAATTATTTACTCCTGCCAGTTGGGATGGAACTAAAAAAAATAGTGCAATTGCGAATACGGGTTATTACATCAGTGTAGTCAACAATTAAATATACAGAGTGAGCCTGATCTGGTAGTTATTTTCTTATAATGTACTTTGCTACCAAAGGAAAATGATCTGATTGATCTATAGTCCTTATAACTTTTGATTCTACTGATATCAATTCTTTTGAAGTAAACTGGTTATCCAGCCTAACAAAATATGGGGGTAGGTTCAAAGTATAACCAAATCCCTTTCCGGAGCTTTCAAAAGAATTATTTAGAACTTTTTTTACCTGCTGATATGGGTATCCATATGGAAATGTATTAAAATCTCCGCACAATATAATAGTATATGGCGATTGACGGATAAACTTTATAACGCTTTCTATTTGAGATTTACTTAGAAAAGAACCTTCTTTTAAAGAATGCATAACAGTTTTGATTTTATCCATAGTGCTGGTCAAAGTATCCTCCTTAGACCACCTTATGTTCATTGAATGAAGATGTATGTTGATAATTCTTATAGTATCTGCCTGATATAAAACATCAGTAAATATTCCCCTGTTAAATGCATTATCGTCTACAAAAAGAGTTCCTCTCTTTACTATAGGATATTTTGAAAAGGTTATTATTCCAAAATATCCATCATTCCAAGATTCCCATATAGGAACAGTATAATAGTATCTTGCTCCAGTATATTTCACAATTTCCTCTATTACACGCTGTTTTTCTGAATCATTATTATGAAATTCCTGAAGACATAAAATATCCAGTTCATCTGGCATAAGTTTGAGGTACTTAAAGAATTCACCGCAAAAAATTGAATCATCATTCATAAATGCTTCAGTCCGGTTTCTATTAAATGTTGAAACATTAAATGTCAAAACATTTAATGGACATTCGTCTTTTTTAGCTTTTTTAGAAGTTAAATATCCTAATGAAAATGTTTCTGTTATAGGCTTATTTAAAAAGATCAACAATCCTGTTAATAGTATTGCATTTAAAAACCTACCAGCTATTATGAATAAAATCGTACAGACAAAAATTATAATGAGTAAAAATGGGATGGTGTAAGAAACAATATTAATGTACCAGGTACCATTGTTACAATAAGATAGAAAGTAAATTGCTGATGCCAGCAAGCAGCAAAAAATACTGAGCAAACTAACAGTAATGCTCTTAGCTTTTAACATTTAATGGAGTTGAATCACAAAAATAGTCTTATCTGAATTTATTTTTTGAATTTATAAACATTTTCATTCAAAAATTGAAAATAGGAGACTTCAATCTGGCCAATAGTAATTCAAAATCTAAGTCCACAAATTTCAACCCCTTAATTATATATTCTTTGAACTGAAAACCCTTTAGAGTAAGTTTGTGTTAATATAAATATTCCACAAATTATTTTCATGAACAATTGGATTTCTTATTCCGAATCTTTTGAAAACAGACATATCGGACCTGATGCAAGCGAATTAAAAGCGATGTTAAAGGAAATTGGTGTTCCTGACCTGGATAAACTTATTTCAGAAACTGTACCTTCAAATATCAGGTTAAAAAAAACTTTAAACCTTCCGAAAGCCCAAACAGAAAAAGACTTTTTAAAGTCTTTTAAAGTAACTGCCTCAAAGAACAAAATTTTCAGGTCTTTGATCGGAACTGGATATTATGGCACAATAACGCCAAATGTAATCTTAAGGAACATTATGGAAAATCCAGGCTGGTATACAGCCTATACTCCATATCAAGCTGAAATTGCTCAAGGCAGACTGGAAATGCTCTTGAACTATCAAACCATGATCTGTGACCTGACAGGAATGGAAATAGCTAATGCATCTTTGCTTGATGAAGCTACTGCTGCAGCAGAAGCCGTTGCTCTTTTATTTGGATCAAGACCAGCATCCAAAGCAAAATCTTTCAAAATACTGGTATCAGAATTATGTTTCCCGCAAACAATTGATGTGCTCAAAACACGTACAGAACCCCTTGGACAGGAAATAGTAGTTACCAGTCATTCATTATTCAACCTTGAAAATGATATTTTCGCCATTGTGGTACAGTATCCTGCTGGTGATGGTGGAATTTATGATTATAGTCACTTAATAAAACAAGCTCACGAAAAAGACATCAGGGTGATAGTCGCAACAGATTTATTAAGCCTTACTCTTTTAACTTCTCCAGGGGAATTGGGTGCCGATGTTGTAATTGGCTCTTCACAAAGGTTTGGGGTACCGCTAGGTTTTGGAGGCCCACATGCTGCATTCTTTGCTACCAAAGATGAATTTAAACGCAATATGCCAGGAAGAATAATCGGTGTATCTGTCGATGCAAATGGTAAAAAAGCTTATCGTATGTCCTTGCAAACAAGAGAACAGCACATTAGAAGAGAAAAGGCGACTTCTAACATCTGTACTGCACAGGTTTTGCTATCAGTAATGGCTTCTGCCTATGCTATCTACCATGGACCTGCTGGGTTAAAAAATATTGCACAAAGAGTTCACAGCCTTACTGCTTTAACATCAAAAGCACTTTCTGGTTTGGGTTACAAACTTGAAAACATGTTTTTCTTTGATACTCTTAAAGTAAGGGTAGACTTAAAAAATGCTAAAATTATTGAACTTGGACATGAGCAGAAAATTAATTTCAGAGTATATCAGGATACTTTTGTGGGCATATCCTTTGATGAAAATTCTGATTTAGAGGAAGTACTGTCAATTATTCAAATATTTGCACGTGCATCAGGAAAAGAGTTTTCAATGCAACAGTTAAGTGGCTTAACTGAAAAACTGGATCAGGAAATTCCTTCCGGGTTAAAACGTACATCCTCATTCTTATCGCATCCAGTTTTTAATTCACACCATGCAGAACATAGCATGTTGAGATATCTTAAAAAACTGGAAAACAAAGATTTAAGTATGGTTCATAGCATGATTTCTTTAGGGTCTTGTACTATGAAATTAAATGCCACAACTGAAATGATACCGGTTACGTGGCCAGAAATAAACAGTATTCATCCTTTTGCACCGGAAGATCAAACACAAGGTTATAAAGAAATCATTTCAAACCTGGAAAAATGGTTATGTGAAATTACAGGCTTTGATGCGGTGTCTTTACAACCAAATTCAGGTGCACAAGGCGAATATGCTGGTTTGATGGTAATAAGAGCTTATCACCTTGCAAATGGCGACGATCATAGAAACATTTCACTTATCCCATCCTCGGCCCATGGTACTAACCCAGCATCAGCTGCAATGGCAGGTATGAAAATAATTGTAGTTAAATGTGATGAAAAAGGAAATATTGATGTGCAGGATTTAAAATCCAAAGCTGAACAATACAAAGATGATTTATCGTGCCTGATGGTAACTTATCCGTCTACTCATGGGGTTTTCGAAGAATCTATCATTGAAATATGCGATATTATCCATCAAAATGGCGGTCAGGTTTACATGGACGGTGCAAATATGAACGCCCAGGTAGGACTGACAAGCCCGGCTACAATCGGTGCTGA
>JANYCH010000285.1 GCA_025360395.1 Cytophagales bacterium
ATCAAAAGCCAACGATGTTGTAATCCAAAAGCTGGTGGTTGAGATGAAAGACTACCTTGAAAAAATAAAAGAGCAAAGTTTGAATATTCTTTAGGCAGATGGGTAATAGGTAATGGCTCATAGGTCTTAAAAGGCCAATAGCCATTACCCTTTAGCTTTAAGCTAGTACTGGCTTTGTTTGCCTTCGAAACCGTCTTTTTCTTTGGTTTGTTCTTTTACATCTTTTGCCATACTGTCTACTCCGACCTTGCTATACTCTTTTACGTCAGCATTTGCGTCTTTGGCATCCATTTTAGCATTTTCCACCTCAGTACTAGACTGTTCCTTTTTCATACAGGAAACAAAAAGCCCGGATATTAGTAAAACTGTCAAAATCTTTTTCATACATATTTTTGTTTAGTGACAAGGTAATTAAAAAATCATGCCTTTATTCATTGTATATTATTGACAATCAAATGAGATTATTCGTACTTTGTAAAAAAGCAAGATATGGAAGCTGAACGTAAAGACAACCTGGTAGCTGGTGCCGCAACAATTACTGTTCATGGACTATTGCTTCTTTTATTGCTTTTTAGTTTACTTAAAACACCTAATCCTCCTATGGAAGGTGGTTCTGGAGTTGTTTTAAACCTTGGTTTTGTGGATGAAGGTACTGGTGAAGTCCAAACAATGAACGAAGCAAACGACAGCCCATTAAACCAAGAAGCAAAACCAAAGGAAATAGCAGAAAAATCTCCTGAACAGGAAGAAAAGCCTCAGAGGCCTGAAGACGCCAAAGAAAACTGGGTGTCAGGAGAAGAAGAAACAGGTGTAACAGCCAAAACAGAAGAGAAACAGGAAGAAAAAAAGGAAGTAGCTGAAAAAAAGAATATAGCTGAAGTCGCTCCCAAAACAACAACTGAAACAAAAGAAGATCAAAAAGCAACTTCAGGCAAAACAGGAACAGAAGATGCCGGAGGAAATAATAATGGAGATAAACAAGGCAAAGTAGGAGATCAGGGCAATCCTCAGGGAGAACTAAACGCTAAAGCCCTTTACGGAAATCCAGGGACTGGTGGCGATGGCAAGGGTGGAAGTGGTGGTTCATCGCTTGATATGGCTGGATGGAAAATGGATTTTAAATTGAAGACAGACGAATCTGCTGAAAATGGAAGGCTTAGGTTTAAAATAGTAGTTGATGGAGAAGGGGAAGTTATAAAGATTGAAACATTAGAAAAATCTGTCAGCACAAATGTGGAGAACTATTATAAAAAGCAGATAGAGAATGGAAGCTTTGTGAAGGACAAAAATGCTCAAACTGCTGCGAACTCCACTGGCTACTTAACTATCATCATCAGGTCCAACTAAAAAGAACAAGCTTCTTGCAAATGACTTTTCAGGAAACTTTAGATTTCCTCTATAAACAGCTGCCGGTATTTCACAGGGAAGGAGCATCTGCTTATAAAAAAGACCTCACCCGTACAATACAGCTTTTAGAATTTTTAGGAAATCCGCATCATCAGTTTAAAAGTATACATGTTGCAGGAACGAATGGAAAAGGAAGTTCGTCGCATTTTTTAGCATCAATTCTACAGGAAGCAGGTTACAAAACAGGACTTTATACCTCGCCGCACATCAAACATTTTGGAGAGAGGATTAAAATTAAAGGTGCCTTTATTGATGAACAGTTTGTAATTGATTTTGTAAAGAGCATTCAACTTATATTAGCTGAAATTCAACCTTCCTTTTTTGAACTTACCGTGGCAATGGCATTTCAGTATTTTGCGGAGAACAAGGTTGATATAGTCGTTGTTGAAACAGGTTTGGGAGGAAGGCTGGATTCCACCAATGTCATTTCCCCACTGGCTTGCCTGATTACAAATATAAGCTACGATCATGCAGATCTTCTTGGAAATACGTTGGGAGAGATTGCTCGTGAAAAGGCAGGAATAATCAAGAAAAATGTTCCCGTTGTAATTAGTGAAAGACAAAAGGAAATAGAAAATGTGTTTATCGAAACTGCGAAAGGATCAGATTCTAAAATATCCTTTGCTTCCGACAACATAATTGTTTCTAAGGCAGGATATTCAAACGATAAAATGCTGGTTAAAGTAATTGAAGCGGATAAAATTTATGAATTAGAAAGTGGATTGACTGGTGAGTATCAGCTTAAAAATATTTCGGGGGTTCTGAATTTGATTAAAGTGATTCAAAATCAGGGGTTTAATATCACAACTGAAAATATTAGAAAAGGAATTTCTAACATTATAACCAACACAGGATTAAAAGGACGTTGGCAAAAAATTTCTGATAAACCATTGATCATCTGTGATATTGCTCATAATGAAGCTGGTATTGCAGAAGTGCTTAATTCTATTCAACAATTAAAAGCATCGCAGGTACATATTGTGATTGGGATGGTAAAAGACAAAGACATAAATAAGGTTCTGGCGATTTTACCCAAACATTTTAATTATTATTTTTCCCAGGCCCATACTCCAAGAGCACTTTCTTCTGAAGGGTTGAGAATGAAAGCCTTGGAATATGGTCTGAAAGGTGAGGTATTTGAGGATGTGAATATGGCTATTGAACATGCCAGTTCAAAGACTTCTTCTGATGATGTAATTGTAGTTTGTGGAAGTACTTTTCTGATAGCAGAAGTTGAAGGGCTTTGATTTAGGATAGAAGGCTAATTCGTTTCTAACAAAGCAAAAGCATCTTCAACATTTAAAATTGGCAACTGACAGGTTTTATTTTTGCAAACATAAATTGCTGTTTGGCCATTTATTGATCCCCGACCTTCGAGTAATTCCAGTTTACTGCTGGAGTTTGTGCCAGCCAGAACTTTGTTTTGAATGTGTTTCTTGTCGATTTTTTTCCTGAAATTTTTAAGTTCCGGTCCACAAATTGCAATCTCATAAACAGGATTGTGAACCAATATAGAAACAGATGCCCAGTTAGAGAGATAATAGGGTTCTTTTGACAGAAGATCCTGAACCATTGAAACCATTTTGTTTCCGGTTTCTACATATTTTTCATTGGAGAGAATATGACCCAGAACAATCAGGTTTTGGGCCATCATAGAATTTGAAGATGGCACCACATTATCAAAAATCTCCTTTTTTCTAGCTATTAACTTTTCAGATTCAGAAGAAGTGAAAAAGAACAGGTTTTCCGATTCATCCCAAAAATTGAGAAGGCATGTCTTTATTAAATCTTTTGAAATATTTAACCATTTTTCATCAAATATGGCCTGATACAAATTTGTAAAGGCCATTATTACTGAAGCATAATCTTCAAGATAGCCATCAAGTTTAGCGACCCCATTTTTGTAAGAATGCTGAAGTGAGCTTTTGTTAAGAAGCTTCATTTCGATGAACGTAGCGTTTTTTATTGCCAAATTCAAAAATATTTCTTCGTTAAAAACGCGGTATGCGTCAATTAAGCCATTCAGCATCAGTCCATTCCATGATGTCAGAATTTTATCGTCTAGTCCTGGTCTTATTCTGTTTTCTCTTTCCTTAAGCAATACTTCCTGCCAGGATTTTTCCCATAGAAGAAAAGTAGGATGATCAATCTGAAATTTTTCACAGAATTCTAAGCTTGTGTAGTTCCGGTAGAGAATATTGGTTTCATATTCCCAGGTACCATGTGGTTGAATATTGTAATATTTCAGGAACCATTCTTTCTGTAGGATGTCCAGCTTTTCAATTTCCGGGTATTTCCAAACGTAGAATTTCCCTTCCTCTCCCTCGCTATCAGCATCCAAAGCCGAGTAAAATCCGGATTCCGGCGATGTTAACTCGCTTTCTATAAATTCTATCGTCTGATAAACAATATCTTTATAAAGCTGTTCGCCTGTAAGCTGATATGCTTCTGTATATAAACTTACTAACTGCCCATTGTCATAAAGCATTTTCTCAAAATGAGGTGCAAACCATTCTATATCAGTAGAATAACGTGCAAAACCACCCCCAATCTGGTCGTATATACCTCCCAGCGCCATCTTTTTTAAAGTAAGGTTCAGATGGTTTAATGCAGCTTTATTTCCAGTCAAGGCGTTATATCGTAAGAGAAAAAGCCATACACAGGGCATAGGAAATTTAGGTGCCTTGTTGTTTCCGCCTAAATTATAATCGAAAGACTTTGCCAGATGCTCAAACATTTGATCATAATGCTGATTGTCTAACTTTTGATTGTTTATGGCAAGACCATATTTTTCCAGTTCAGACCGGTTTAATGATAATCCAAAACCTTCAGCTGACTCTTCGATTTTATCCCTGTTTTCTTTAAAGGCAATATCAATATTGTATAACAGTTCAATCCATCGGGATTTCGGAAAATAAGTACCACCGTAAAATGGTTTTCCATCCGGGGTTAGTACTACATTCAATGGCCAGCCACCCTGCAAACCCATAGCATGAACAGCATCCATGTAAATCTGGTCAATATCAGGGCGCTCTTCCCTGTCTACTTTGATACAGATAAATGATTTATTCATTTGCTCTGCAACATTATCATCTTCAAAACTTTCCCTTTCCATTACATGGCACCAGTGGCAAGCCGAATATCCAATACTTAAGATGATAGGTTTGTCTTCCTGTTTTGCCTTTGACAAAGCTTCCTCACCCCAGGGATACCAGTCTACCGGATTATGGGCATGTTGCAATAGATATGGACTGGTTTCAGATTGTAGTTTATTGCTTTGCATTTTAAAGATTTAATGGGCTTTTGTAATCGCAGAAAAAAATTATAAAAAAATAGTTCCATTTAGCGGCAACCTTTTTATTAAAAACTCCATCTTAATAGAGAACCAAATGAAACTAAAGTTTTTGTTGTAACATATTAGAAACTCCACAGTCTTAAAATAAAAATATTTAACAACTACCAAACAACAAGAATAACTAAACAAACTACAAAAGAAAAAGTTGAAAAAAATGATTAAAAAAGGCATCTGAACTTCAGATGCCTTTTTTTGTTAAATTAGTCGAAGTAACATTAATGAAGCTGCGGATCAGCTTTAGATAGTTGGTATGTTTTTGGAACCGTAAAGAAAGTGACAGGCATTATTTTCTTTTCTTTATTGGTGCTTTGAATAATAAGGTTGAATTCTTTACCATAAAATTCAATTTTCATTGGTAGTCCTTCTATGCCGGCTACGCTTATTTCTGTCATGCTTTCCAGGAAATAACCCATTATCCTGGATGAGGGATTATTGATTGACTTGGCGCACCACAAGGCAGTTTGAGTGCCTTCAGCAGAATCTTTTATGACATACTTTGTACAGGGAACGCCAGAAAAATTTTTGACTGAATCTGTTTTTACTGCTTTCAATTGCTTTCCGGACTTATGATCTAAAGATTCGATGGAAGTTTTTGTGTAAGTTTTGGTGGTTGGAAAAATAGAGTAAATAACCTTATCTGATGTTTTATAAAGAATATCTCCCAAAATACCTTCAGTCATGCCACCCAGGAACTGCAACATAGAAGATGGCCCCTTTAAGAAGAGCTTCATTTCGTTGGGAATCATGTTTTTGTATATCTCCAGATCTGTTCTGTTGGGTTCCACAACTTCATATTGGATCTTATAGGTAATGAGACCTTCAAAAGGTTGAGCATTTACCAGGGAGGTAACGAGTATAAAAGCGGTTAATAAAAGACCAGGTAGTTTCATATTTATATAAAAAGGGTTGTACTTTAAAACAATTTTGCCATCATCACATTCTTTCAGGCACATCTATACCTAATAGTTTCATACAGGTTTTAATCAGGTTGCCAGTTACATAACTAATCAGCAACCGGGATTTCAAGGCAGGCATATGAGCTTCATTGAAAATAGAAACTTCCTGGTACAAGCGGTTATATTCTTTTGCCAGTTCATAAACGTAATTTGCTATTTCGGCAGGCGAATATTTCTCACCAGCCTCTTTTAATATTTGTGGAAATTTATTTAACCATACAATTACGTCCTTTTCTACCGGCAAAAGCTCAATTCTGTCAAATTCCCAAAGAGGAGTGTGGATGCCGATTTCATCTGCTTTTCGTAATATAGCCCTGATACGGGCATGTGTATATTGAATAAATGGACCTGTATTTCCCTGAAACTGAACTGATTCCTGGGGATCAAAGAGCATTCTTTTTTTAGGATCGACTTTAAGCAGGAAGTATTTTAGTGCCCCTAAACCAAGGGTTTGATAAAGTTTATTCGCTTCTTCTGAGCTAAAATCATTGACTTTACCTAACTCTCTCGTATTTGTTTCAGCGGTTTGAAGCATTTCATTTACAAGATCATCTGCATCTACAACGGTTCCTTCTCTGGATTTCATTTTTCCGGAAGGCAAATCGACCATTCCGTATGAAAGATGGTAGATCCCATCTGCATATGGCCTGCCAAGTTTTTTCATGATTGCCTGGAGCACTTTAAAATGGTAATCCTGCTCGTTCCCAACAACATATATAGATTTAGCAAATTGAAAATCATTGTATTTTAAATCTGCCGTGCCTAAATCCTGGGTGATATAAACAGAAGTTCCATCATTTCTCAACACCAGCTTTTCATCTAAGCCTTCTTCCTTCAAATCTATCCAGACTGAACCATTGTCCTTGGTAAAAAATACGCCCGATTTTAAACCTTCTTCCACAACTTCTTTCCCAAGAAGGTAAGTATTTGATTCATAATAGTATTTATCGAATTTGACGCCTATTTTTTCATAGGTTTCTTCAAAACCAGCATATACCCAGGTATTCATTTTCTGCCAGAGTTCTCTTACCTGAGAATCTCCTTCTTCCCATTTTAAAAGCATGGATTGTGCAAGAATTAAAGAGAAGTTTTTTTCTTCAACCTTAAAATTATGATCAACGGGATTAAGAATGTAATTGATAATGTTTTGCGCTTCATCTAATACACATTGATCATTTAATAATAAACTCTTGTATTTGTTAAGATCCAATTTATCCATTCCTGGATTAGATCTTTCCAACTTTTCCAATCTATCAACCAACTCCGTAATATATTCTTCTGGAGATAATTGGCCCGATTCAACCATTGGATTTATTGACTGAATCTCCTTTGAAATAGTATCTCTGATAATTACGTTTTCTCGTAATAAAATATTGTTAAATAAAACATAATGTTTTCCAGCTAACTTATCACCTTTTAAATTACTGGATTCTGGTGTTTCCCCGTTTCCGAATAAAATATAGGCAAGCATGGATTTGCAAATGTGTATGCCTCTGTCGTTTACAAGATTGTTGCGGATCACCTTGTAGCCATTCGCTTCTAATATTTCTGCGACAGAATATCCCAGGAAGTTATTCCTTAAATGGCCAAGGTGAAGTGGCTTATTGGTGTTTGGGGAAGAATATTCAACAATAACCAGTTCATTTTTATCTTCACCAAAACCATAGTTTGTTGTTTGACTTATGCTTTTGAGGCTGTCGAGCCAGTATACATCAGAAATAGTCAGGTTTAAAAAACCTTTTACAACATTAAACCGGGTTACAAAAGGAGCATGTGCTGTTAAATATTTTCCAATGGCCTCTCCTGTTTGCTCAGGAGATAATTTTGTAAACTTTGTCAGGGAGAAACAAACCAAGGTGTGTGACCCTTCAAATTCCTTTTTTGTTTCCTGGAAAGAAATTATTTCGGGGTTTATATCAATGTTCCATACCTGTTCAAAGGCAGAGAGGACGTAAGAAGAAAGTTGATGTTCTAAATTCATAGCTACTTTGTAAGTGCAATTTAATATATGCTGTGGTAGTTTTTGGTGTCCGGAAAAGAAAGTCTATTAGAGAAAATGAAATGTTCTCTTAAATTTGTAGATATAATTAAACATTAAACAACTTTTTATATGAAAAAAGCACTATTCACACTTATTCTTTCAATCTCTTCTTTATTTTCTATTGCACAGGATGCATCTGTAGCAGCACCCTCCGGCAATGGCCCTAAAAAAGGAAGTCTTTTTGCTTTTGGTACCATTGGTGTTACGTCTGAAAAACCAGCAGGTGTAAATACAAAATCAAGCGGTAAGTTTACTTTTGCACCCGGTGCAGGATATTTTATTACGGACCGCATAGCTTTAGGTGCAAGGTTATTAATTACTAAACAATTTGGCAGCGGACAAAAAGGTGGTTCTGAATTTGGTCTTCAGGCTTTTGGCCGTTATTATTTCTTACAAGACATGTTCTCAACAAAGGGTGGTTTTTTTCTTGAAGGTAATTTAGGTTTCTCTTCAGCTAAACCACAATACACAGATACTCCGGGAGTTGCTGAGCCAGGTTCTATAAGTACATTTGGTTTAGGAGTAGGTCCAGGTTTTGCACTTTTTCCAACTAAAAGGATTGGATTTGAATTTGCTCTGCCTAACTTATTAAGCTTTTATGCAACATCAAGTGGTGGATCAGGAAGCGGAGGAAGCGGTTTTGGATTAGGGGCTTCAACATTGTCTACTCCATCGGTTACTTTCTTATATTTTATAAAATAAATAATCATGAAAAAATTCTTGACAATCCTGGCCATTGGAGCGATTTCCCTGGTTAATTCCTGTAAATGCAAGAAGCATGAAGATCCCAAGCCGGCTCCGGTTTCGACTTCTACTACTTATAAATCCGTTCAGTATAGAGTAGAAGAAAGTACGGATCCTGTTGAAAATGATTCGCCGATTTCGGCTAGTGTAGAGGAAGATGGCGGAGGCAATGCATTTATTGTGATCAGGTACAATCCTAAATACATTAAACCAGTTGTAGGCTATCCAAATTTTGATGTTAAACCTGTTATTGGTTATCCGGCTTTTGCTGAAGCATATGCTCTTCAGCCGGGTGTTGCAAACAATGCATGTTTAAGCCAGGCACTGGTTTTGATTTCCAAATCAACAACATATTTTGCAACTCCTACTGGTATTTGCGATTACCTGAAAGACCTCAAAAAACTTGCTCAGGATTGTTCAACTGCAAAAGCATCGCTTGACCCGGTGATAAACTTATTGAGCGCTACTTCGGGATGTAAATAATTTTATGAAGTGAATTACAGGAGGGCTTGCAATAACTGCAAGCCCTTTTTTATTTTTATCTGTTTATTTTATACGACATTTGCAGCATGCAGTCCCAAGGCATTCAACATATTATTTCCAAAGAAAATCATTCTAATTCTGAACCTAACAGGACATCGGTAGGAGAATTGAAAATGGAGGAGATGATTTTGAACCTTGGTCCTCAGCACCCATCTACACATGGGGTGTTACGTTTGGAAGTAATCACAGACGGAGAAATTATAAAAGATGTCATCCCTCATATTGGATATTTACACCGTTGCTTCGAAAAGCATTCTGAATCATTGCCTTACAACCAGATAATCCCTTACGTTGACCGAATGGATTATGTGGCATCCATGAATTCAGAACATGCTTATGTTCTTGGAGTAGAAAAAATGCTGGGTATTGAAAACACATTGCCCAAAAGAATTGAATACATCAGAGTCCTAGTCGCAGAGCTCAACAGAATAGCTTCTCATTTTGTAGCGATTGGTACATATGCGGTTGATATCGGTGCATTTACCCCATTCTTATGGATGATGAGGGACAGAGAGCATATCCTAAGATTGCTTGAATGGACATGCGGCGCAAGAATGCTTTACAATTACATTTGGATAGGCGGTCTTGTTTACGACTTGCCAGTTGGTTTTGAAGAGCAATGCGATGAATTTGTAAAATACCTTAAACCAAAACTTTCTGAACTTGAAAAAATAATTGTTGACAATAAAATATTTATCCAGCGGACAGCCAATGTAGGTGAATTGCCCATGGCGTTGGCTATTAATTATGGATGTTCCGGGCCAGTATTAAGAGGTTCTGGTTTAAAATATGATCTGAGAAGAGTTGATGGATATTCTGTTTATCCTGAATTGGAGTTTGAAATTCCAATCGGAGAAGGAAAAATGGGCAAAACAGGAGATTGCTGGGACAGGAATTATGTTCGAGTGAAGGAATGCAGGGAATCGTTGCGAATTATTGAACAATGCCTTGAAAAGCTTACCAAAGAGCACAAAAGGACACGGGAATTTAACCCTCAGGAATTTGTTCCAAAGAAAATAAGGCCTAAATCCATGGATTTCTATGTCAGGTCAGAAAGCCCGAAAGGAGAATTGGGATTTTATTTCAGAACAGACCCGGAAGGAAAAAGCGATATTCCTTACAGGGTTAAAGCAAGGTCCTGTTGTTTTGTGAACTTATCAGTGTTGCCAGAAATATCAAAAGGCGGAATGATTTCCGACCTGATCGCCATTATTGGTTCTATTGATGTGGTAATGGGTGAAGTTGACAGGTAATTATTCACCAAAATACTCTACAAAATTCCGGGGCGTTTCGTAAAGTTTAACGCAATGTAATTTTGCTGTTTGGGAAGCCGTTTCTATTTTGGAAGCAAGTATTTTCCAGATTTCCATGGCCAAAGTTTCTGTACTTGCCATTTTTCCCTTCATAAAATCAACATCAATATTCAGGTTTTTATGGTCAACTTTTTCAATTACATGTTCTTTTATCAAAACACTTAGTTTTTTCAAATCAATCACAAAACCCGTTTCAGGATCCGGAACCCCTTTCACAGTTACAATTAATTCAAAGTTGTGTCCATGCCAGTTTTCATTTGCGCACGGACCAAAAACCTGCTCGTTCTTTTCCCGGGACCAATTTGGGTTGGCCAATTTATGAGCTGCATTAAAATGTTCCTTTCGGGAAACGTATATCATCAATGTTTTCTTTACTTCTGCAAATATCCAAACCTAATGTCAATTGCCCAAAGAATAAACCAAACAAAGGTTAATTCCGGCAGAATATGGGTATAGTTTTAAAGGGACAGCATAGACTTCGCTGATAAGGGCATGGTCTATTGCCGGCCACAAGATGGCATTGAGCCTGCTGGACAATTTTATATCCAACCCTAACCCAAGACTGGCAAAAATATTAAATTTCCTGTGAGCAGCATATACATAACTGCTGTAATTTGATGAGGAACCCACCACTTTGCTAACGCTATTAAGGTAGAATGAAGGTTTTAAGCCAAATGAACCGAAGAGTTTTACAGTTTTTCCCTGGTTGAAATAGACGTTTAACAATAATGGGATTTCTATGTAACGATCTATCACTTTTAGGTCAAAACCACTGTTTGAGAAATTGAAGGCCGTAATATTACTGGTATTGTACTGAGATTTAAGGCCTCGTTGGGCAAAAATTAAACCTGTTACAAAATTTACAGATTTGCTTAATTCTTTGAATCCCAATATTCCGGCATGATAAGTAATAATGGGTTTGTGCTGTTGCCGGAAATCCTGGGCCAAACCCGACAAATCGGTCTGAACAGTGTAATAACTAAGATTTGGCTGGCCAACAAGTCCAATTTTTATTGATTGTGCCCGGAGTATTAAATTTGTTGTTAAAGCAACAAAAAGCAAAATTCTGCGCATTAGTTTATAATTTTAAAGCTTCTTTATACAAAACAAAAATTTAATGATAGTAGTTACCGGTGCTTCAGGATTTATTGGAAGCTGCCTTATCGCCAGGCTAAATGCGGATAATTTTAACTATATCATCGCGGTAGATGACTTTTCATCAGGTATAAACGACATACCAAATTTGAAAAACAAGAAGGTTCAGGAATTTGTAGACAGGAAGAATTTCATTTCCTGGTTAGGAGTCAATTATGAACTTGTCGAATTCATTTTTCATCTTGGGGCCAGAACAGATACCACAGAATTTAATTTTGAGTTGCTAAAGGAACTCAATACTGAATATTCCAAAAAAATTTGGAAAGCCTGCTGCGAATTTCAAATTCCACTAGTATATGCCTCTTCTGCTGCTACTTATGGTGATGGAGCATTTGGGTATGAAGATGATCATTACATTATTCCAAAACTTCAGCCATTAAATCCGTATGGTGTATCCAAACAGGATTTTGATGTTTGGGCTTTGGACCAGGTTGAAAAACCTTTTTTCTGGGCCGGATTGAAATTCTTTAATGTTTACGGACCAAATGAATATCACAAAAACAGAATGGCATCGGTCATTTTGCATGCCTTTAACCAAATAAGGCAAACAGGATCAATGAAGCTTTTCCGATCTCATAATCCGGATTTCAAGGATGGTGGCCAGATGCGTGATTTTATTTATGTCAAAGATATCCTGAACATTTGCATTTTCCTGATGCACGATCGCAAAAACAGCGCAATTTACAATGCAGGAACTGGCCAAGCCCGCACATTTGTAGATTTGGCAAAAGCAACTTTTAAAGCTTTGGGAATTCCGGAAAACATTCAATTTGTAGATACCCCGGAAGATATAAGGGATAAATACCAGTATTTTACTGAAGCTAAAATGGATAAATTAAGACTAATTGGCTACAAGCAGGAGTTTACCTCACTCGAAAAAGGTGTTGAGGATTATGTGAGGAATTATTTGGTAGAGAAGAGGTATTTGTAGTTATAAACTTTATCATTTCACTGCTCTTACTTTTTTGATGCCAAAAAAGTAACAAAAAAGGCACGAACGCCAAAAATCTTCCTTTTCCTTTCTCACAAACCCTTCACCTACAGGAAAAGCAAGATTCACGCTGGCCTTCGATGCCCCTCGCACCACACAATTCGTCGGAGATTGTTATATGCAATATGGTTTGTATCTGACCTTGGAAGAAATTTAGCCATTTCTTCCACCGCCTTGAATTTTTGGCTCTTTTTCTTCAAAGAAAAAGAACTCTGAACTAATGTTAATACAAGATTTCTAGCATTATAACCGGTCAAATCTGACCGGTTATTTTATTCCTGTTAAATTACTACTTCTTGCTTTTCCACATTTTCGAAAGCAACAACTCCGTCAAGGGCCATATTTACTATGATGTGGCTGTCTTTTTTTATTTTCCCTGCCAGTATTTCTTTGGATAAAGCATTGAGGATCCGGTTTTGTATCAATCTTTTAAGTGGCCTTGCACCAAATTGCGGGTCGTAACCTTCTCTTGAAAGATATTCAATTACATTATCGTTTGCCTCAATTTGTACTCCACTTTCAAGCAATCTCTGTTGAATTTGTTTCCACTGGATAGCCACGATTTTATGTACAACATTCTGCATTAATGGTTTAAACATCACGATCTCATCAATCCTGTTTAGGAATTCCGGACGGATGGTTTTTTTCAACAGTGCAAAGACTTCTTCTTTGGTTTTATCAATTATATCAAGCTGGGCAAAAACATCTTTTTGTTCAAAACCTTCAAAATTGTCCTGTATCACATGCGCTCCAGCATTGCTGGTCATGATGATGATCGTGTTTTTAAAATTCGCAATCCGGCCTTTGTTGTCAGTTAAACGGCCATCGTCTAATACTTGCAACAAAATGTTAAAGGTATCCGGATGTGCTTTTTCAATCTCATCAAGCAAAACAACCGAATAAGGTTTACGGCGAACGGCTTCAGTCAATTGACCACCTTCATCGTATCCAACATATCCCGGTGGAGCACCAATCAAACGGCTTACCGAATGTTTTTCCTGGTACTCACTCATGTCAATCCTGATCATAGAATTTTCATCATTGAACAGATAATCTGCAAGGGCTTTGGCCAGCTCAGTCTTACCGACCCCGGTTGTACCAAGGAAAATAAAGGAACCAATAGGTCTTTTTGGATCATGCAAACCGGCACGGCTTCTGCGAACAGCATCTGCAACAGCTTCAATTGCTTCTTCTTGTCCGGCAACCCTTTTTCCAAGTTCAACCTCAAGATTCAGAAGTTTTTCCCTATCGCTTTGAAGCATTTTTGAAACTGGTACTCCTGTCCATTTGGCTACAATTTCAGCAATGTCTTCACTTGTTACCTCTTCTTTTAAAAGAGGGTGTCCATGTTCGCGCATATCTGTAATCTGCTTGTTCAGATCTCCAAGTTTCGTTTCGCTTTCTTTGATTTTTCCATAGCGTAGTTCTGCTACCTTGCCATAGTCACCTTGTCTTTCAGCCTGATCTGCCTCCAGTTTGCTTCTTTCTATATTTTCCTTTTCCTGTTTTATGGACTGGATCAGGTTTTTTTCACTTTGCCATTTCGCTTTCAGGGAGTTTCTTTTTTCTGTTAGTTCTGCCAAGTCACGGGAATAAAAATCTTCCTTTTCTTTGTCATTTTCCCGTTTCATAGCTTCTCTTGCAATTTCCAGCTGCATTATTTTGCGCTGTACTTCATCGAGTTCTTCAGGAACAGAATCAATTTCAATCCGCAGTTTGGCTGCAGCTTCGTCCATCAGGTCAATTGCCTTGTCCGGAAGAAAACGGTCACTGATATACCTATGAGATAGTTCAACAGCGGCAATAATGGCTTCGTCACGGATCCTGACACCATGGTGAACCTCATATTTTTCTTTGATTCCCCTTAAAATAGAAATAGCATCTTCCACCGCCGGCTCATCCACAATTACCGCCTGAAACCTTCTTTCGAGAGCCTTGTCCTTTTCAATGTACTTTTGATATTCTTTGAGGGTAGTTGCTCCAATTGCATGCAGTTCTCCACGGGCAAGTGCGGGTTTTAGCAAATTGGCAGCATCCATTGCCGATTCACCGCCAGATCCGGCTCCGATTAAGGTATGGATCTCATCAATGAAAAGGATAATTTCTCCATCCGCATCAGTAACCTCCTTGATAACAGCTTTAAGCCTTTCCTCAAATTCCCCTTTGAACTTTGCCCCTGCAACAAGCAAGCCCATATCCAGAGAGACCAGGATTTTAGATTTGAGATTTTCAGGCACATCGCCGCTTACAATCCTTTGCGCAAGGCCTTCAACAATTGCAGTTTTCCCAACACCAGGCTCCCCAACTAACATGGGGTTGTTTTTTGTTCTCCTGGATAAAATTTGTAAAACCCTTCTTATTTCTTCGTCCCTTCCAATTACAGGGTCAATTTTACCTGCTTTCGCAAGTTCGTTCAGGTTTTTAGAATATTTTTCAAGAGAGCGGTATTTTCCTTCCGCATGCTGATCAGTTACCTTGCTATCGCCGCGAAGTTCTTTTATTGCCAGTTTAAGAGATTTTTCATTGAATCCCGCATCTTTCATGAGTTGGGCTATTTTATCCGATCCTGATAATAAACCGAGGTATATATGTTCGAGGGAAACAAACTCATCACCAAACTCTTTCAGGTAATTAGTTGACTTATTTAAAGCATTATTTGCTTCATTGGATAAATATGGGCTGCCTCCTGAAACTTTTGGATAAGCTGTTATGAATGAATCTAAAGCTAGCTCAAAATTTTTCCTGTTGATGTTTAATTTCTTAGTAAGAAAAGATGAAACGTGTTCATCTGTCAATAAAATCCCTTTTAGGATATGCCCGGTTTCAATGGCTTGCTGACCATTGGCCCCGGCAATTTCAGAAGCTTTTTGAACAGCTTCCTGGGCTTTTATTGTATAGTTATTAAAATTCATAGCTTAGAAAGTATTTTGTTATTTTTTCTCAAAAGTTATTCCACCAAAGAAAGTGCGAAATATTGACATAAGAACTGATCAAAGGCATTAGGCTAACTGACTTTTTTTCAGATATTTAAGAACCGTAATATAAATCATGCTAATTAGACATACCTAAAAAATTTTTTATATGTCAAAACTAATAAGGTGTTGAACCTTATTGTTCATTCAATTAATAAGTAATTATTCAGGCTTTAATGCGACAGGGATTGACGTGAAAATCCTTCTTGCTTCTTTACTCTTTGTAATCAATGCTAACATCAGGCGCAAGAAGATTGTAACAGAAAGCCCGCCCGGTCGCCCAAATAAAAATTAAGTCTAAGTTAAACCTTTCTAATATGCATCACTGGCACTTAATTCTGCAAACTCTTTAAAGTTGAGGACATTACAATATTGCTTTTCTTAATTTCCTCTTCATTCAGATCAAATTTGAGGCTGTCACCTTCTAGGAAAAAACTAACATGAACACCTGTAGTAAGCTGATGATGGTCGCTGACAACCAAAGCTTTATCATTATTGGTGGCTTTATAAACCTTAGATAGGAAATGTAATTTCTGATGGCTCACAAAATAAACATCGGCATGGCAAATGTCCTTTTCAGAAGTGATCCTTTTTATTTCAATCATTCGGTGGCCTACCTTTTTGCCATTAAACTGGGTTTCTATTTCTTTGAATAACGGCTCATTTCCAACAATCGCGATTGTAAAAACATCGCCTGTTACAGAGGCGGACCATTCTACATACTTAATAATATTATAGAGGAAAAAAGAAATCTGTTTGTAATGTTCTTCAGCAGCCCTTTGCCGTGTTGGCTTTTTAATTTCCTTTTCTGTAGGGCTCGTATATTTTACTGAAAGGGTATGAACCTGTTTTTTTAGTGTGTCTATTTTTAAACTTAACCTGAGACTATCTTTTTTTAGCCTTTGAATTTGAACTTCATTATGATTATTTTTTTTCTGTAGCTCCGTATACTTCTTCTTACTGGCACAATTGAAGAAAAATAGAATTATAAACAGAAAATAAAGGAAGGTTTTTAACATTTTAACTATCAGATATATAATGTAATAAAAAACCGTGCAACGAGAATTAAAACTTGAATAAAAAGTTTAATTCAATATAAACCCGGCTTTTTTCAAATCTTCCCAGTATCCCGGATAAGATTTGTTTACTACATGTTTATCTTCAAGTTCTATTTTAGCCATAAATGCCAGGGGAGCAAATGCCATTGCCATCCTATGGTCGTCGTAAGTATTTATTTTAAGGCTGTCAGGTATTGAGGTTGAAGGGATTACTTCATACCATCCATCTGATAGTTCGTTAAATGAAGCATTGTATTTTTTTAATTCATTTTGTAAAGCAAGGATCCTGTCTGTCTCTTTTATTTTTAGGCTTTCAATACCTGTAATTTTCAGTTTAATACTCTTGGCGGCAGCACATGCAACCACAGTTTGCGCCAAATCAGGACAATCAGCAAAATCTATTGTAACTTCCTTTTGGTGATCTTTTTTAGTAAGTAGAATACCATCAGTTGTAAATTGTGAGGCAACACCCAGTTTCTCCATAATTCCTACAATGGCGCTGTCGCCTTGCAAGGAGGCTTTTTTAAGGCCAAGCAGTTCAATTTCAGCCTTTTCAGCCAATGCAACTACACTATACCAATAACTTGCACCAGACCAGTCAGATTCAATTTTGTATTCGTTGGCGGTATATTCCTGTTTGTTTACAGTGATCACATTGTTTGTCCAGGTATGCGACACGCCGAAAATTTTCATCAGGTCAAGGGTCATTTCAATATAGGGCCTTGATGCCACTTTGCCGGTAAGTTCTAACTGTAATCCATCAGGTAATAAAGGACTTACCATCAAAAGAGCAGAAATGTACTGGCTGCTCACATCGCCTTGTATTTGTATTTTATTTGATTTCGATTTAAAACCTTTGATTTCTACAGGCGGGAACCCTTTATTTCCGAGGTAATCTATTTCTGCGCCTAAAGACCTCAAAGCCTCAACCAGAATTTTGACTGGTCTTTCACACATCCTTGCTGTTCCGGTTAAGATTTTGTTTTCTCCTTTCGCTGCCATTAAGGCAATCAAAAATCTCATTGTTGTTCCAGCGTCGATTACATCCAGTGTTTTTTCGCTGGAATTAAGTAACCTCTGCATAGTGACTGTATCACGGGCATCTGATAAATTTTCTAGCTTACATTTATTGCCTGAAACAGCATTAATTATCAAAGCACGGTTGCTTTCACTTTTAGAAGAACTTAACCTTATTTTGGTTTTAATAGGATTAAGTGGCTTTTGAACAAAAACTTTATCAGACATGGATTTTTATAAAGAGTCGCAATTTACAATTATTAGTAAATTTCCTTGCCCGGTAATGATAAGGAAGATTGATTAAGTTTCATTCAGGATAAAACCTGTTCCATCATAATTACTTCAATCTGGCTGAAAGCCTTATATTTGTTTCTCTCTTTGGGAAACAATGAAAAAATTTACTTTTACTGAAAAATTAGATACCCGTTCTGGCTTCGGGGTAGGGTTGGTGGAAGCTGCCAAACAAAATGCTGATGTAGTGGCCCTTTGTGCTGACCTGACAGGTTCGCTCAAAATGGATGCTTTTGCCAAAGAATTTCCTGAACGTTTTTTCCAGGTAGGAATAGCTGAAGCCAACATGATGGGTTTAGCTGCCGGTATGACCATTGGAGGTAAAATACCTTTCACTGGAACTTTTGCTAACTTCTCAACAGGAAGAGTTTACGACCAGATCCGCCAATCTATAGCTTATTCAAATAAAAATGTAAAAATAGCTGCATCACATGCAGGCCTTACTTTGGGAGAAGATGGTGCAACACACCAGATCCTGGAAGATCTTGGCCTTATGAAAATGTTACCAGGCATGGTTGTAATTAATCCTTGCGATTTTAACCAGACCAAAGCTGCTACTATTGCTGTTGCAAAATATGTGGGTCCGGTTTATCTGAGATTCGGCCGCCCGACAGTTCCAAATTTTACACCAGCTGAACAGGTTTTCGAAATTGGAAAAGCTGTCATGTTGAATGAAGGTTCTGATGTGACCATTATTGCAACTGGCCACTTGGTTTGGGAAGCAATTCTAGCAGGTGAAATTCTTGCAGAAAAGGGCATCAATGCAGAAATAATCAATATTCATACAATTAAGCCACTTGATGAGCAGGCAATATTAAAATCCGTTGCTAAAACAGGTTGCGTAGTGTCTGCCGAAGAACACAATTATATTGGTGGTTTGGGCGAAAGTATTGCATCTTTGTTAGGAAGGCATAATCCTAAACCTATTGAAATGGTGGCTGTTCAGGATACTTTTGGTGAATCAGGAATACCAGATCAGCTAATGAAAAAATACGGTTTGACAGCTGCTGATATTGTAGCCAAAGTTGAAAAAGTAATTGCCCGCAAGTAATTAATATTGGTTGCGTGTGTGAGTTTTGAGTATAGTTTGGAAATTTTCAGATAATATCTCATTATCAGCCTAATACTAAGTACTCAGTACTATTCAGACTTTCGGTAAACATAAAAGACCGCATCGAAATACAGATATTCTTTTCCCAGCAAATACCAATTTGCTGGGATTTTTTCTTTTACATCAAATATTTTAGCTAATTTATAATCGGATTGTAATAAGCCTGGAGCGTCTTTCTGAGCAATTTCTACTTCTATAGGTCTTAGCACAACCCAATCTGGTCTTAATTTTCCTATTACATAAGCAAAATTTACTTTTTCAGTCCCTTTCACTTCCTTTAAGGTTTTCACTACTTCCAAGGAGGACATCCCAGGGAAATCGTACGTTTTCAATTGGGAATAATATCCAATATAACCGAGGCACTCCATGAAAACTGTTGATTTTTCAGAAGTAGAATTAGCTTTTAACCACTCACCAATTTTTTTTCTGTGGCCATATTCAATCACTTGCTGCTGGATTTTCATTTCGTAGCCTCCCAGAAAGAGGATTATAAAGCTATACATCACAAACAAAACACCAGATACATAAATAATGCGGTAATGAAATTTCAAATAAAAATAATTAAATAGAAGTGCAAAAATTATGATGATCTGGATTGTGAGGTTGGGCAGGTACCAAGGCATTCCACCCTGGCCTGAGACGTATTCCAAATAAAATATCCCAAGGAAAACTGATAAAGATATCGCCCTTGCCATTCTCGGGAAGAAGGGAATAACAAATGCCAGTGCAGCTACTGTACTTACCAACCTCCCAGGCAAACCCAATTTATACCAGCCACCGAAATAAGCATACCCAGGCATAAAAAACTGATGCGCAATAGATTTTCCACTAATTAAACAATAAGGTAGTTTTACAAAGTCGACCAGCAATTGCAAGGGTTCATAAACCTTAAGATTACTTTTTGCTGCAATAGTATTAGGAATAGGAGTTCCGTAATATAGCCAGGTGGTAACCGTCCATGGAGCATACAATAAAATGCTTACTAACCCGGCTAAACATATGTTTTTTAAGAAATGGAAATAGGTCTTCCTGTCAAAATAAAATATTGAATAAGCCCCAATCAGGAAAAATGCATATACGAAGCCATCTGGTCTTGTGTACATCAAGCCTGTAAAGGAAAAAACGAAAATGCTTATTTGGGATTCTTCATTTTTAGACAAATTATAAATTAGTAAAAGAAGGAAAAACATCATATAGGGTGTTTCCATGCCGTTTATGCTGTTATCTATAATCAGGATATTGGTTAAGAAGAGCCCAATAAAAACATAGCGGCTAATGTTTAATAAATAGAGTTTATCTGATATTTTAAAAATTAATATTGAACAAAATCCTATTACTATTGAATTCAGGATCCGGTAAAGCCAAATGGCAAATTCATCCGGGTTTGATTGGAAAATATAGGCGAATAAGGCTGGAACAAGTGTGTTGATAGGAGAGGTAAATGAATGAACTCTTTCTCCCGGAGTAAATGTGAGCCCATTCCCGATAGCCAGGTTTTTGCTTGCGCAGTAGGTTATGTACCAGTCTTCCCAGCGGTGGTCTGTAACCAATGCAAAAATCATACAAACAGAAAAGGAAACAGCAAAAAGATAAAAATAATGACGCTTCATCACCTTACATTTTAAGGATATCTCTTATTACAACTGAGGCACATGCACCCCCAAATGCAGCTGGTAAATAGGAAATGGTCCCGAAAGCTGATTTTTTGAAATTGCTGCCATCTGTAAACATAAGAGATTCAGGCACATTTATTTCCGGAGAAAATACTGTTTTAATTCCTTTATAAATGTTGAATTTTCGGAGCCTTTTTCTGACATAAAAAGCCAGTTTATCATTATAGGTTTCAGAAATATCGGCAACTTTTATCATGGTTGGGTCAAGTTTGCCTCCTGCACCCATAGAACTAACTATTTTTTGATTGTTAAAATAAGCTAGTGACAGTAACTTAAGTTTAGGGGTCAAACTGTCTATAGCATCTATTACGTAATCGTATTTGATTTTTAAAAGGTCCTCCATTCTTTCAGGCTGCATAAAGTCCTTTACTACAACAAGTTTTAGTTCAGGATTAATCTGAAGAAGCCTTTCTTGCATCACATCTGCCTTTAATAGGCCGTGGGTATTCACAAGGGCCGGCAATTGCCTGTTTCGATTGCTGGGGTCAACTATATCTCCATCTACCACTGTCATTTGCCCGATTCCGGCACGGGCTATAAATTCTGCTGCAAAAGAGCCAACCCCACCTAAACCAACCACCAAAACATGGGCATTTACTAAATCTGATAACCGGCTATCGCCTACAAGAAGTTTGGTTCTGGAAAGCCAGGATAAATCAGTCATAGTTTAAAAAGCATTCTGAAATTATGCTGCAAATTGTCTACTAATTGCTTCAAAGGCAACTTTAATCTTGATGATGCTGCTTCATAGACTTGTTCAATTGTCACATCTGCACTGTCAGTTTCAAGGAATAACCTTCCAGGAGGAATTCTATTAATGATTTTAGAGGCATTGGATTCCGCATGGAGCAATGGCTTTCCCAATGAAAAATAGAAGCTACTATCCATTAACCGTAAAGCAATGGTTTCATTTTGGTTAAATCCGTGCACTAACCATGAAACTGTAGAGGTTAATTTCTTTTTGATTTCCAATAAATCATTATGTGCTTTTACACAGTGAATGATAAGTGGTTTTTGTAATGTCTCAGCTAAAAATATTTGATATTTAAATATATCTATTTGAATTTCAATTGAAGGGCCTTTTAATCTGTCTAGCCCGCATTCTCCTATGGCTATGCAATTTTTATGTTTTGAAACAAGGTCAAGTTCAGCATAATGTCTATCAATATCCTGAACAAACCACGGATGAATTCCTGCTGTAAAGTATCCTTCTTCAGGTATTTGATCCCTTCCAATTATTAAATTGAATACCGAACCTGGTTTTAGGTCGTGTGTATGGAAATCCAGCATTTGCTCAAACTCGATTGAAATATAACCTTTTGCCACTTTATATTCCAGACAACTTATCTTTGTGTCTATGAAGTTCGATAAATATCCTTTTGCCCCTGAAATAAAGCAGAGTGTGGAAGAAGCTGGTTTTGTGAAACCTACTGATATTCAATATAAAGCAATTCCAGCCATTTTAAGGAAGGAAGATGTTTTAGCCATAGCACAAACAGGGACCGGAAAAACAGCCGCTTTTGCATTGCCCATTGTACAAATGCTTTTCAGCCAGCTTAAATACTCTGAATATATTGATCTGAAATGCCTGGTGATGGTGCCGACCCATGAACTGGCCTTACAAATCGCAGAAGTTTTCAGGCAATTCGCTAAACATACACCTTTAAAAGTCATCTGTATTTTTGGAGGTGTGGACCAGGATCCGCAGATAGCAAATCTGAAAAAGGGCGCAGATATATTAATAGCAACTCCAGGCAGGATGTTTGACCTTATCAGCCAGGGGCATTTGAATCTGGACCGGCTGGAGGTGTTGGTACTAGATGAAGCTGATCACATGCTTGCATTAGGCTTCATTCGGGATATTAGGGATGTAATCAAACACATCCCAAGAAAACATCAGACATTGTTTTTTTCCGCCACAATCAACATGGAAATTAAGGACCTGGCCTATTCTTTGGTTAAAAATCCTTTGAGAATCCAGGTGTCACCTAAAGATCCTGTTTCAAAAAATATAGATCATTCGGTTGCATTCATTAAAATGGATGACAAACGTTTTTTTCTTGAAAGGTTGATCAAGGAGCATCCGGAAAGCAAGATCCTGGTGTTTGTTAGAACTAAAGTTCGGGTCGAAAGGGTATTTAGTGCTATGGAACGTGTTGGGATAGTTACACTTACCATGCATGGCGACAAAGAACAACAAGAAAGAATTGACACCATGAACAGGTTTCGTTCCGGAGAAGTGAAAGTTTTGATTGCTACTGATATTTCCGCAAGGGGCATAGATATCCCCAATGTAGAATATGTTTTCAATTATGATTTGCCTGATGTTGCTGAAAATTATGTTCACCGGGTGGGACGGACTGGAAGGGGTGTAAACAAAGGAACTGCAGTTTCTTTTTGCAGCCCTGAAGAACAAACAATGCTTACCGAAATCCAGGAGTTTTTGGGTAAAGAAATTAAAGTGATTAATCTAAGCTCGGAAGATTACGTAGAAATCAAAGGTCAATCTGAAGAAAAAAACAGCGACTGGAAATCCCTAATGAAAGAAGCTGAAACCTGGATGAATGAAAAAGCTAAAAAGAAGAAGAAAAAGAAATAAGATTACTTCCCTATAAAGACTCCTTTTCTTTTTTCCAAAAAGGCCGTAACTCCTTCCCTGAAATCTTCAGTTCCAGTACATTTAGAAAAGTTTTTTACTTCTATCGGATAACCTTCCGCTGATCCGGCATTGTTTGCAGCATTGATGACCATCGAAATGGCAACAGGCGGTTTTTCGATGATTTTGCGCATCAACTCCTTACATTTTAGTAACAAATCCGATAACGAATAAATGTGGTTGGCTAGTCCCATAGAAAAGGCTGTTGCAGCATCAATCTTATCAGAGGTAAGCATCAATTCTATAGCCCTTCCTTTTCCAATTAAAGATGTTAATCTTTGTGTTCCCCCATATCCTGGTATAATTCCAAGGTTTATTTCCGGTTGAGCAAAAATTGCATTTTCAGATGCTATTCTTATGTGGCAAGCCAAAGCAAGTTCACATCCTCCACCCAAAGCAAAACCATTTACTGCCGCGATAACGGGCTTGGGGCAATTTTCTATTTTAAAGAACAAGTCCTGGCCTTTTTGTGAAAGCTCTCGGCCAATTTCCCCGTTCATTTGAAGAAATTCGGAAATATCAGCTCCTGCAACAAATGCTTTTTCGCCTTCGCCAGTTATTATTACCCCTTTTATTTCACTGTTGCTATAAATCCAGTCGAAACATGAATTCAATTCATCCATTGTTTGCTGGTTTAATGCATTCAATTTCTCAGGTCTTGAAATAGTGAGGGTAAGTATCCCTTCAGAAATATGAGTTTTAAGGTTGCTAAATTCCATAATATAATGTCATCCCTCTTGGGAGGATTTAGGTTGAGTTTTGGTTAAATAAGGTGTTCTATACCAATCCAGTTTTCTGGATCGTATTGATCATGGGCCTTTTCAACTTCAATTATTTTCAGGGCTATGTCCTTAAATTCTTTTACTTCCGGCGATGCCTTAATGGCTTCTATCAGGTTCATACGCAATTCGCTATACTTTGCTTCGAGTTTTTTAAACAGAGCATTCATTTCTACCTCCTGGTATAACTTTCTGACCTCTTCAGTTGCCCAGGAATCCTGGTAATCATCAAGTTGCTTTTCCAGTTCTTCAACTTTCAGTTTGAACTCAGGATCCAGCTGGTAAGCCATGCTAGCTTTGCCGGCCTTGATCAGGTCCATGGTTTTTATCTGAAGTTCTTCATTAGAAAGTTTATCCAGTTCGTCTGGGTCGATTGGTTTATACATGGTTTTGTTTTGAGAATCAAAGATAATAAATGTTTAAAACCTTCATAATTAAACTAATACAAAGAAAATATCGTGGCACGTTTTTATATTATCAAATATGGAAAGGATTTTATATAACAATTAAATTATAAAGTTATGAAAACGTTAAAAATTATATCAGCATTACTTATAATGGGATCTTTGGCCATTGCTAAACCTAATCCTAATGCAAAAAAACATGAGAAAAATGTAAAGGTTGAAGTAACCCAACCCTTAGAAAAAACGAAAGTCTCTACAAGGTCAGCCAAAAATCATGAAAGGTCCGAAGCTATGAAAGAAGCGAAAGTTGCAAAAAAGAAATCTAAATATAATAACATGAGATATAGGCATGAAGCCAAAGAAAGAAGGAACTTTAACGAAAAAAGAACAGCTAGTAAAGTTTAAGATCGTTTATGGATAGTAAAAAAATAATCTCCGGTAATACTGAAACGGAAATATGGGATCAGATTGAGAATGACCTTCGATCTGATCCTTCTTTATTGCAATACCAGGCAGAAATAAATCAATCAGGAAATACAATTTACCTGGATATTGATGTAGATCTTGGAGGTGGATTCGAAGGCGGTTATGAACTGACAAGTTTTGTGGCTCCTTTGGTTTTGAACACCAATTTTCGCTTTGCGTTACACCACGAAGAATTTCTGGATGAAATCGGCAAGTTTTTCTGGATGGAAGATCTGATTACGGGTTTTCCTGAATTTGATACTAAAGTTGTTGTAAAAACAAATAATATAAATAAACTACAAGAAATTTTTTTAGAAGCTGATCTGAGGTCTGCAATTCAATCGCTGGATGTTTTCCGGTTTTATATTGAAGAGGAAAACAACAAATTAAAACTTGTACTTGAAATTGAGGAAGCTATTACGGACCACATCCGTTTAAAAGCGATTTACAAAGCCTTTCATACTGTGCTTGCAAAAATTACATAGCCATTTTACTATTCAGATAGGCTGACAGGATCAATGATTTTCTCGATATAAGAATTTGAGTATTTGTCGGGTATAATAGGCTTGTTTATTTTGATTCCATAGGCATAAGTGAAAGCAGCCCCGAAATACACGATAAACGAAGAATAAAATATAAAAAGCAATATGATGGCAAAAGAGGCTGAAGCTCCGAATATGTTTGCAATATTGCTATGGATTAATAATTTGTGAAGTAAAAATTTCCCAAACATGAACAGAATTCCTGTTAGCACGCCACCCCCAAAGGCAACCTCCCATTTTACCTTTGCATCAGGTAAATATTTGAAAAGGATGGTCATCCAGGAAATCATGAAAATGCTTGAAAGCCCGATATTTAATCCTCGAAGGTAAAAACTGCTAAAAGATGGGATTAAGTCTTGTACGAATGCATAAACCAGGATTACCATAGCATCAAGTAATTGAGAAGCTAAAAACAGGATTCCCAAAATAAATATCATCATCAAAGCCCTTGCACGGTCTATAAAATCTACTTTCCAGTTATTTTTGGTTTTGATCGTAATGTGCCAGAGTAGGTGGATAGACTGCTGGATAACCATAAGTAAAGTCGTAGCTACAAAAGCAAAGAACACGAAGCCCACTATTGTAATGGTGGTGTTACTTTCTAGAGTTTGAAAGTTTTTTACAATTGATTCTATTTGTTCCGCAGGCTTTTCGCCTAAAGTAGTTTTAATATAAAAAAACAATTTCCTGCTGACATTCTCACTCTTAAAATAGAAGCTAAAAATGTTGACAAGAATAAGGATAATGGGAGGCAATGAAAAAGTAGTAAAAAATGCTGTTGATGATGCCAGTATTAATGGATTCCCTCCCTTTAATATTTTAAAAGCATCCCTTAAAGTAGCCGGGAACAGGTTAACAAAGTATAACATTTTTCCCTCGGACATTATTCTATATTGGTAAAGTTAGTAATGGCTCCATATATAATAGTACTCTCATTTAAAATTCCTTACAATATTTAGTTTTTCTTAACTAAATGGGAATGTCAATTGTTATTCCTATTATTAAATACTGATTTTAGATTATATGATTATTCAAACAGATATTTGCATTATAGGTGCCGGGCCAGTGGGGTTATTTGCAGTATTTGAAGCAGGGCTTTTAAAAATGAGATGTCACCTTGTAGACGCATTGCCTCAGATTGGTGGTCAGCTTTCAGAGATATATCCGAAAAAACCAATTTATGATATTCCTGGGTTCCCTGAAATACTTGCACATGAACTGGTTGAAAACCTGAGAAAACAAATAGAACCTTTTACACCCAGTTTTACCCTTGGAGAAAGGGTAGAAACCCTTGAGCGATTGGAGGGTAACAGTTTCCGTCTTACCACTTCTGATAAAACAGAAATAAATGCCAAAGTTGTGGTAATTGCCGGTGGACTTGGATGTTTTGAGCCAAGAAAACCTGAAATCCAAAATCTTGAAATGTTCGAAGGAAAAGGAGTTAATTATATAGTAAAAGATCCTGAATTATTTCGTGATAAGAGGATTATGATTGCAGGAGGAGGCGATTCTGCCCTCGACTGGACTATTTATCTTTCCAATATTGCCAAAGAAATAACCCTTGTACATAGAAACGAATCTTTCAGGGGTGCACCCGACTCGGCAGAAAAAGTTGTGGAATTGGCAAAGGAAGGTAGAATTAACCTGCTATTAAGTACGAATCTGGATTCTCTGAAAGGTAATGGTGTTTTAGCCTCTGTGTCAGTAACTGATAAGAACAAAACTGTACATGAAATTGAAGTTGACAACCTTATTCCCTTATTTGGTTTAAGTCCTAAGTTGGGCCCACTTGCAGACTGGGGATTAAATATTGACAAATCTGCTATTGAAGTAAATACCAAAGATTATAGCACTAATATTCCGGGAGTGTATGCAATTGGGGATATTAACACATACGAAGGAAAATTAAAACTTATTTTGTGTGGGTTCCACGAAGGAGCTATCATGATGCAAAGTGCTTTCAGACATGTATATCCTGAACAAAAGCTGAGTTTTAAATACACTACAGTGAATGGCGTAAATGCTTTTTAACATGATAAATTTTGAAGTTGAAAATAGTGCTGGTAACCAAGAATTGATTGAAGTTCCGGAAGGCATTGATCTTAGTTTGATGGAAGTGCTGAAAGGATCCGGCTATCCTATACTAGCTACTTGTGGGGGAATGGCATTGTGCGCTACCTGCCGGATTGAAGTAATTTCAGGAGAAGAGAATTTGCCCGAACCTCAGGATAACGAGTTGGATATGCTTGATACGCTTCCAGATGCGGGCCCACAAACCCGGCTTTCATGCCAAATAAAGATTGGGGAAAATTTAAATGGGTTGAGATTTAAATTTTTGGCAGAGTAACTGCAACTGGGTAGTATTGGCTTTATGGCTGGCCATTGACAAATCATTCTAAAAAACTGGTTAAAGGACTGCTCGCTTCTGCAAACCTACCCTGACGGGCAAGTTTGGCAAGAAATGCTATTCTTCCTGCTTCAACTGCCATTTTAAATGCTTGGGCCATTTGTATTGGGTTTTTAGAAACAGCAATGGCCGTATTTACCAATACTGCATCAGCGCCAATTTCCATTGCTTTTGCTGCATCAGAAGGTGCTCCAATTCCTGCATCTATTATAACCGGAACCTTGCTTTGATCTATTATAATTTCCAGGAAATCTATTGTTCTTAAACCTTTGTTGCTTCCAATCGGAGAACCTAATGGCATGACAGCTGAAGTGCCTGCTTCTTCCAGCCTTTTACAAAGTACAGGATCAGCATGAATATATGGTAAAACAATGAAACCAAGTTTAGACAATTCTTCACATGCTTTCAAAGTTTCAATCGGATCGGGCATTAAATATTTTGGGTCTGGATGGATTTCCAGTTTTAACCAGTTGGTTTCCAATGCTTCTCTGGCAAGTTGAGCTGCAAAAACAGCTTCTTTAGCCGTTCTTACACCTGAAGTATTGGGTAAAAGGTTGAATTGAGGATGTCTTAAATGAATTAAAATATCATCTTGTTTATTGCCAACATCCACTCTTTTCAAAGCAACAGTAACTAATTCAGTCCCTGAGGCTAAAAGCGATTTTTCCATTAATTCAGAAGAACTGAATTTACCTGTCCCGGTAAAAAGACGGGAATTAAATGGTTTGCCTGCTATAATAAGTTGGTCCATACTACTATATCTTGAAATGGGAATGGATTTCTTTTACTTTTTCATTTTTATCAGGTGCATTGGTGATTGCGCTAGAAATTGCCACGCCGTAGGCCCCAATTTCTAACAGAGGAGCAACGTCTTGACTATCAATGCCTCCGATAGCAATAATAGGTATGGTTTTATGCACATTTCTGAGTTTGGATATAATAGCTTTTATTCCTTCCAACCCTAAAACCGGGTTTAGGTTAGACTTGGTTTTAGTATGATTAAAAGGCCCTAAACCGACATAATCAACTCCGGAGTTGATCATCATAATAATGTCTTCGTAGGAGTTTGTGCTACCGCCTATCATGCAATCAGGGCCTACAATTTGTCTTGCTTGTTTTGGGTGCATATCGTCTTTTCCTAAATGGATGCCATAAGCCCTAATGGCAAATGCTATTTCAGGAATATCATTCACAACTAATTTTACATTGTATTTATCTGTAATTTCTTTGGCTTTTATTGCCAGTTCCATGTACTCGTTTGCAGAAATATGTTTTGCACGTAGCTGAACAAGTTCGCATCCGGCAGCACAGGCAATTTCAATGTTTTCCAAATGCGGTGCCTGAGAAATATAATGTAATCTTGGAATCATGCCTGATTTTATTATTGCTTTAAAAGTGATGGTAACCCAGCATTGTTGGGTTGCTTGTTAGATACCTTGTTACATATTCCTTTGCTAGCAGGGAAGCCTTTTTTATTGGAAAGCCCCTTGCCAGGAAAGCTGTTAAAGCTGATGCAAAGACACAACCTGACCCATGTTTGGCTTTCACATCATTTATTTTTGGCCTTAAAGAAAAGTTGTGGGTTGTGGGTTGCGAGTTGTGAGTGAAGACATAGTCATGCCCTGGCTTACCGGGATTATGTCCTCCTTTTAGGTACACATTTGATAATTTAGAAAGTACTAAGCCTGCCGTTAAGCCATCTTTCTCATCCGCTAGCCATGTTGCTTCTAACCAGTTTGGTGTCACCAGAAAAATATCCTTCAGGCATTTCTTCCAGTCGTTAGTTTCTGATGATGTATGGAAATTCATTCCTGCACTTGCTTTTGTGACCGGGTCCCAAATTATTTTGATTTTGGGATTATAGTTTTTAAGAAATTCTATTATTTCAGATAAAGTTGAAGCATTTTCTAAGAGGCCAATTTTAGCATACTCTATTTGGGATTTCCTAAAAAGTATTTCTGTCTGACTTTTGATTTTTTCTACCGAAAGCCATTCAACCTTTTCGAACTCACTTTCATTTTGCCAGGTCAAGGCAGAAACCACTCCTAAACCATATACTTTGTTTTGCTCAAATGTTTTAATGTCAGCTAATAATCCTGCACCTCCTGATGGATCAAATCCTGCTATACTTAAAACTACCGGACGGGATTTCAATTGATGATTTAAAGATTTGATGAATTAATAAAATGCTGGAAATATTGATCTTGAATTGCTTGATATTGATTAACTGCCTTATCTGGATTTTGCCACACGGTCCCCAATACAGCAATCCCATCAAATCCGAGTTCTTTCACCTTTTCAATGTTATTTGTTTGAATGCCACCCAAGGCAATAATTGATGTTGTATAAGTTTCATTATTTAGATCAAATACAGTTTCCGAATTGTAACCAGGTTTGCTGATGCTTTCAAAAACAGGACTTAAGAAAACATAATCAAATAAGCCATCCGTTTTTTTTAGTTCTTCAATCGAATGAAAGGAAGTACTAAAGGTCAGGTTCTTTTTCTTTATCTCCTTCTTTAAATTTTGTAATTGTTTAAAATTAAGCCCTTTTCTGTTTTCTTCTTTCAAATGAAGCCCTTTAACATTGTATTTTCCGGCAAGTTCATGGTACTGGTGCAATACAATTTTCTTTTTATTTTCAGGAGATATAGATTTTAATATAGACTCGTATTCTTGTTTACTAGAATCAGGCTTCCTTAAGTGAAATGTTTTCAGTCCTTTATAAAACAAATCCTGTATCATTTCCACTTCAGAATTAATATTGCCAGGATAGGATAGTAGGACAAGCATTATAATTCTAAAGTGTAAATTAATTTTATATCAGCTTTAACAAGTTCAATTTTAATTGATCAATTGCTTTTAAATAATTTAAAACAGGATGTCGATTCGGGAGTAATAATGTTAATTAAATACAAGCCTTGTACAAGGCTTTCTATGTTAAGTATTTTTTCCTCACTTAAACTTTTGTCCATAATTAGAGCACCCTGAATATTTAAAATCTGCACTTTTAAATTAGATATGTTGTCTGGTGCTTCAATAGAAATTGCTTTTGAAGCTGGATTTGGAAATATATTAATTCCATATTTCTCAGCATGTTTTTCTGAAATACCATCAATAAATGATAAATCATAGGAAGCAATAAATCCTTTATTATACCCCTCGCTAGTTATAATGTGTGGTTCATCAAGTCCAATATCTTTTACACCCTTGAAAAAACCTGAGATAAAAAGTCTGTTTTTATTTATAACCCCGAAAGAAAAATCTGCACCATACTTTTTTAAATTTATTAGGTTTCCCAGAGTATCATAAAAAATAATAAAACCGCAATTTCCTAAACAGTTTAAAGGTAGATCAGTGCCTGCTTTGGTGGTAACTGTCATTCCGCCGGTTGATCCTGTAAGTGCAATTAAACCTTTTTCCTCCAAATAGCTTACTGAATAGATATTATCTTCATCAATTCCTCCAAGTTGTCTTGCCCAATTAAGGGTTCCATTTTTGTTATATCTGGTTATTAATATGTCATTTTTTCCTTTTGAAATGAAAGTTTGAGCAGTTAAAGTAGTGTCAAGTTTAGTTTCAAGACTAAAAGTGGCTATGCTATACAAATTCCCATTATTATCTGTAGTGTGACCTTTTATGTAGTGGAAATTTGATTTTCCATTCTGAAAATAATCATTGGGCTGCTGCAAAACAGATATTACTTTTCCAGAAGAATCGTACTTTGCAATGAAGGAACGCATATTTACTTTGAATTTTGAGAGTAAAGGAGGTCCTCCCAAATTAAAATCAATATAATTGGTATCACAATATTCAATACAATCATTAATGTAAATTGTATTGTCATTATCATTAAAAATTTCATAAGAACATTTTCTGCAAATGGAAGTATTTGAATATTTAAAAATGGTTTTTGACCACATTAAATTTCCGCTTGTATCTATTCTGGCTAACATTCTTTCAAAACCTTTATCGTAATATAAGTAAATGCTATTAAGCTGTATTAGAGATTCAGCATTTGGCATTTTGTATTTTTTTACCCACTCAAATCGCCCTAATTTCGAATATTTAACAATAAAAGTTGTGCTGTCTCCTGAAGGAGTTAGAATTGATGCATTATTTTCAGGATCAAAAATGGTTGGGTAGGTGAAATTTCCTATAAGGTAAAAAGAACCATCTTTTTTATTTAAATAAAAATTGCTGGAGTAGTTATTTGGCAAAGATTTTAAAAAGATATTATTACCTCTTATATCAAATTGGCTTAGGAAAAAGCCATAACTTTTATAGGTATTAACAATATTTCTGTTTCCCAATAAAACATTTTTTGTGAACACTCCAGGTAAATATATTTGGTCAAACTCGTCTATTTCTGCTTTTGAAACCAAAGTTGTGCTGTCTCCCTGTAATACAACGCTCCAATTTAATTTTTGCGCTTTAACATTTAATTGAAGAAGAAAACTTAGAAAGATTACTAAAATGTATTTTATCATTATTTGTGTAGTTTGGCCTGGCATTTTACTGCCAGGTTGATTGTTTCATTACAAATAAATCTCCGCACCAGCATCCTTAAACTCTTTCGCTTTCTCTTCCAAACCTAAGCGCAGTGCTTCATCTTCCTCCATACCAATCCTTTCAGCATAATCACGAACATCCTGCGTGATTTTCATAGAACAAAAATGAGGTCCGCACATTGAACAGAAATGGGCAATTTTAGCGCCATCTGCCGGTAATGTTTCATCATGATACTCACGTGCAGTATCCGGATCAAGGGAAAGGTTAAACTGATCTTCCCATCTGAATTCAAACCTGGCTTTACTTAAGGCATTGTCGCGATATTGTGCTCCCGGATGTCCTTTGGCCAAATCTGCAGCGTGGGCAGCAATTTTATAAGCCATCACGCCATCTTTTACATCTTTCTTATTTGGAAGGCCTAAATGTTCTTTTGGTGTAACATAGCAAAGCATTGCAGTACCAAACCAGCCGATCATGGCAGCTCCGATTGCAGAGGTAATATGGTCATAACCAGGCGCAATATCAGTTGTAAGTGGGCCCAAAGTATAAAATGGTGCTTCCTGGCATTCTTTCAACTGTTTGTCCATGTTTTCCTTGATCATGTGCATAGGTACGTGACCAGGGCCTTCTATCATGGTTTGGATATCGTGTTTCCAGGCAATTTTGGTCAGTTCTCCAAGTGTTTCTAATTCACCAAACTGCGCCTCGTCATTTGCATCTGCAATAGACCCTGGACGTAAACCGTCGCCCAATGAAAAGGCAACATCATAGGCTTTCATGATATCGCAGATTTCTTCAAAATGCGTGTACAGGAAGTTTTCTTTGTGGTGGGCCAGGCACCATTTAGCCATGATAGAACCGCCTCTCGATACAATTCCTGTAACTCTTTTAGCTGTCAAAGGGATGTATTTCAAACGGACCCCAGCATGAATAGTGAAATAATCCACTCCTTGTTCTGCCTGCTCAATTAAAGTGTCCCTGAATATTTCCCAGCTAAGGTCTTCTGCTTTACCGTTTACTTTTTCTAAAGCCTGGTAAATTGGCACAGTTCCAACCGGAACAGGACAGTTTCTGATGATCCATTCCCTTGTTTCATGGATGTTTTTTCCTGTAGAAAGGTCCATCAAAGTGTCTCCTCCCCAACGACAGCTCCAAACTGCTTTTTCTACTTCTTCTTCTATCGATGAAGAAACTGCTGAATTTCCGATATTGGTATTGATTTTAACCAGGAAGTTACGGCCTATGATCATCGGCTCACTTTCCGGGTGATTGATATTGTTTGGAATTATGGCCCTGCCCAATGCAACTTCAGATCTGACGAATTCTGCTGTTATATGGCTTTTTGGAGTATTGGCACCAAAATTCATTCCTACATGCTGGTGGCCTAGTTCACCTCTTTTATTCTGAGCAAGAAGTGTATTGTATTCATCTATCCTTTGATTCTCCCGAATAGCAATATATTCCATTTCCTGAGTGATCATTCCATTTTTTGCATAATGCATCTGGCTCACATTGGCACCAGGTTTAGCTTTTAAAGGCTTACGTATATGCTCAAAACGAAGGCTGTCCAGGTTTTTATCTGCCATTCTCTGGCGGCAATATTCAGAAGAAAATTCAGAAAGCTGTTCCACATCGCCACGGCCAAGTATCCATCCTTCACGAAGCCGTTCAAGCCCAAGCTTCAAATCGATAGCTGCATTTGGGTCGGTATATGGACCACTTGTATCATAAACAGTTACAGGAATGTTTACCTCAGTTTTACCGTTCATTTTGGTATCTGTTAAGGTAATCTCACGCATTGAAACTTTAATGTTATGAATTTTTCCCTGAACATATATTTTCCGTGATCCTGTAAGTGGTGCCCTTGTGATCGTTTGCTGCTGATCTGGTGCTTTGTCTTCTTTTTTCATATAAATAACTGTAAGAATGCCTGAATTGAATTATTAACTCTTCACTACTAACTATTAACTAAAAAATTATCCTCCCTGACTTGCCTTTATAACCAGTATTTTATCGTCTTGCTTTAACTTGAAGTCAGCCCAGGATGATTTGGTAATAACGTTGTTATTGACTGCGACGGCTATTCCTTTTTTCTCAAACAATTGTTGCTCCCGGAGAAAAGCTTCCAGATGAAGGTTTTCAAAAACAGAAGTTTGATTCCCGTTTAAGTATATGTTCATTTAATTATTTTTAAAATGTCCGGTTGGACAAAAGAGGGGAGATATATAGATGCTAAAGCATCTGCTCTGACTTTTTCCTACGGCGGTATGAGCTGCATCAGGTTCAGAGGGTATATCTCATTCCGCAATGCGGAAACCCCTAAAGTCTATTTCAAATATAGCAATTATATTATAATATTATCACTGCAGATTGCATTCTCTCTTTCAACCGATTTTATACCTGGAATTGAAATAGAGATTATTTTTTCACAATCTTAAACTCCACCCTTCGGTTCATATACCTGTTTTCTTCTGAAGTATTGGGTACCAGAGGTTCGCTTTCACCATATCCTTTTGCCTGCATTCTGTAAAATTCTACTCCTTTACTATATAAGTAGTTAAGAACTTTGGTGGCCCGTTCCTGGGAAAGTTTTTTGTTGTCTTCATCCGATCCAATATCATCTGTGTGGCCACCTATTTCAATATAAACATCATGATTTTTGTATAATGTTTCTACCATGCGGTTCAGTTCAGGATAGGACGCAGCAGTTAGCTCTGACTTTTTGCTTTCAAAAAATAAATTATTGATCCTTACTTTCTGGCCTTGTTCTATTGGTACCAGATATAAGTCCTTTTCAACTTCTACATACTTATCTATTTTCAATAGGTCTATGTTTTCATTTACCGACATAAAACCGGGATGGCTCGCCCTGAAACCATATAAACTACCTGGTGGTAATACAATCTTGTATTTACCTGTAAATGCATCCGCTGTGGCAATTCCCTTGTCTTCTCCTTGCGGCAATGTTTCATAATGTACCTGACCTGAAATAGGAACTTTGGTTTTTATATTCAAAACCCTCCCCTGAACTAAAACTACTGGGTTTGGCTGCAATTCGATAGGAAGTTTTATTCTGAATATATCTGTAGCACCAATTGCTTTAGTTGAAGAAACGAAATACGCATATTGGCCTGAAGCCGGAATTGTAAAATAAAAATCTGAAAGTGCAGTATTAAAGGAAGGGCCCAGGTTAACCGGTTCTGTCCAGTTTTTCCAGGTATTGTCAAGCCGTTTGCTCATGTAAATATCTCCGGCACCATAGCCAGGAAAGCCTTCTGATGTAAAATAGAGCGTGGTGAGATCTGAAGCGATAAAGGGTGTATATTCATCAGAAGCAGTATTAATCCTGGGCCCTAAGTTGGATGGTTGGGACCAGTTGCCATTTTTATCCTGAAAACAAACATAAATATCTTCACCTCCGTGAGTATCGTCCCTGGTAATGGCTATCAAAAGGGTTTTTCCATCATTTCCAAGGTAGGCAGATGTATATTTTCCTCTGTTATTGTAATTTCTGATATTGATTTTTTCAGGAAAGGCCCATTTGGATTCCAGTTTTCTTGAAATAGAGAGGCCGTTTCCACTAGATGTGCCGTCATCGTTGTAAATATTACCGACCAGCATAGTCTGTCCGTCTGGCGTAAGGGCGCTAGCATAGTTATTTCGTTCATTGTTTATAGGAGTTCCCAGGTTTTTCGCCTGAGTAAAATTTCCGGCAGAGTCTATTTCTGAATACCAGATATCCTGATTTTTTCCCCCATAGTTTTCAGGTGAATCGCGTGTAAAATATAAGATTTTGTTATCCGGGCTTATAACCGGGGCCACTTCTTTATTTTCTGTATTTACATTCTTTCCCAGGTTTAGGGGTTGGGATCCTGCCATGTCTACCTTTATCAGGTTCACTTTTGGCTCAAAGACTGCCACTTCTTCACTGATGCCAATAGCATCAATCTGGGGCATTTCATCAAACTTGCTTACGTCAAAATATATTTTCAAAGATGTTGTTTCAAATCCCTGGTCATCCAGGTTTATAGAATACATTCTGCTGGATTCTTCAACCGGATGGGCTTTTAGTTTTTTTATCAGGTGTTCTTTCCCCATTTTATCAATAAGATATATTTTAGAAACAGAGCCTGGTTTATAATTTTCAGCAACAATGACCGTTTTAGGTTTTACAGGTTTTTTAAAACCGATTTTGATATATTGGTTACTCGATTTAACAGCCGGTTCCCAGGCAGAGAAACTCTTTCCTCCTTGCGGAAATATATTGGGAGCCCCAATTACTTCGCCTGCAGAACTTTGTTTTGAACTGATTTCAGAAGAAACTTCAATTATTTTAGAAGTCCAGAAAATGTTCTGTCCGGAGGAAATTTCCTGACTGAAAATGAAAAAAATAAGCAGATAGGTATGAAGCTTCAAATATTTAATTGTTTTTACGGTGCTAAATTATCAAAATTGATCCAACAAGTGATTGACTTGCAAAAAGAACTGTTTCTGACTATTATCTTTTGAGATTTTTATTTCCTGTATTGATTATTCTTTCTTTGTTCCGGCCTTGTTCCGGGCAAAGCGGAGATTTCATTATTCTGAACAAAGTTTTTATAAGTGGCAACAAACGAACAGTAGACAGGATTATCCTGCGTGAACTTGATTTGCATAAAGGAGATACCATCTATAAGGTAAATGCCGATACGATTCTGAAGGTAAACCATAACCGGATATACAATACAAGGCTTTTTAATGAAGTAACGCTCACTTTACTTCCGGATTCTTCCCATTACAATAATCTTTTGATAGAAATAAAGGAACGCTGGTACATCTTCCCAATCCCCATATTTGAACTGGCAGACCGAAGTTTTAATGAATGGTGGTACAATCAGAACCGGAGCCTGAAAAGGATCAATTATGGGATCAGGTTCACACACAAAAATTTCAGGGGAAGAAAAGAAGAGTTAAGCCTGACCCTGCAAAGTGGCTTTACACAAAAGCTGGAAGTAGGGTATAACATTCCTTATATCAACAAGAAACAAACCTGGGGTACCAACCTCGATTTTAGTTATGACCAAAACAAACAAACATCCTTTAAAACCGAAAAAAACAGGCAGATATTCATACGCAATGACAATGTGGTAATGCGTGAGCGATATAAGGCAGGCATCAGTTTTGACTACAGGAAATTCTTTTTTGGAATCCATTCTTTCGACTTGCATTACAATTATGCGTCTGTTAGTGATTCTATTGCCATCCTAAATCCGGATTATTTTGGTGATGGCAAAAGAAACCAGCAGTTTCTTCAGCTGGGTTATTATTTCACGTTTGATAAAAGGGATATTCGGGCCTATGCCCATAAAGGCTTTTATTTCAAATTTTCTTATGAACAAAAAGGCTTCACACCAATTGATGATATTAGAATTGCTTCTTTTGACCTGACCTATGGAAAGTATCTTTCCTTAGGACGGAATTTTTATCTGGCTTCACTTTCAAAAGGGAAAATATACCTGGCAGACCGTATCCCATATTACAATCGCCGTGCATTTGGCTACGATCAGGATTATGTTCGAGGATATGATTTATATGTAATTGATGGTGAACGTTTTCTGCTTCAAAGGCTTACATTGAGAAAGAAGCTTCTTCAAACCAACCTGCATATAGAATCTCT
The DNA here is from genome assembly GCA_025360395.1 of Cytophagales bacterium. Lineage (GTDB taxonomy): Bacteria > Bacteroidota > Bacteroidia > Cytophagales > UBA9547 > UBA9547. The sequence continues at coordinate 38,048 of JANYCH010000285.1, forward strand.
TTTACCCATAAAGCAATTTAGCAATATACCTCTTGCTGTTTACATAAATACTTACTACGATTTGGGTTATAGCTACTTACAAAACCCTAGTGCGACACGCGATTTTCTCTCCAATGAATTATTGCGTGGCGGTGGAGTCGGGCTTGATGTGGTGACTTATTATGATTCTGTCATCAGGTTTGAATATTCAATCAACAAAATGCTGGAAAACCGGGTATATCTTGCTTTTACCAAGGATATATAAGTCTCAAACTTCCAGAATGCCTCACCAAAAAAATAGTAAATTTCAATAGGACCTGTTTATCTTTGCATCTCAAGATATTGTATGTTGAGGTTGCCTAAAAAGCAGTTTTTCTTTCTATTTTTTATTATTTCCCTTTCTTTCCAGTCTATTGGTCAAAGACCGGTGCTTACTTTCCTTTCAGATTCCGTCTTAGTGGGTGAACCAACCAAGGTCATTTTCTATTTTAAACACGATTCAGCTCAGGAAATAGTTTTCCCTGATTCAAATTCAAATTACTCGCCTTTCGAATTTATTAACAAACAGGATTTTAATACCCGGACACTTAATGGAATAAGTACGGACAGTGCTGTTTATACCCTTGCATTATATGAGGTTGAAGGAACACATTCACTTTCACTACAAGTAACCCAATTTTTAAATAAGGATACTATCATAATAAGCTCACAAAGTGATAGCGTTTCGATCATTCCTTTGATAAAGGCAGTGTCAGATACTCTAAAGTTAAAATCCAATACAACTCATATTCCACTTGAAAGCGATTTTAATTACATTATTGTATTAATAGGAATAGTAGCACTTGTTGTAATTGCAATATTGATTTATGTATTTTTTGGAAGACAAATTTTAAGACAAATAAAGAAATACAGGGATAAGATTTCTCACAGGTTATTTGTCTCTTCATTTACATCTTTGATTTCAAACCTAAATTCTCCTGATAAGATGGAGGAAGCGGTTTCATTATGGAAGAAGTACATAGAAAGGATTGAAAATAAGCCATTTACTACGTATACTTCTACAGAAATTGCTTTTAATTTAAAAAACGACAATTTAAAAAAGAACCTTCAAAACATAGATGGTGCCATTTATGGAGGCCGTTCATCTTCTGTTGCCAAGACGGACTTCTCTGTATTGCTTGAGGTTGCAAACGACCTCTACAAAAACCATCAAGTTTCAAGATAAATGAAAAGCCAGAATATCAATATTTGGGAATGGTTTTCGTTGGATTGGTTTAACCTCTCTACCTACAAAAGTTTCGTTTGGGAGAACCATGACTTGCTTTACCTGGTTCCATTTGTTCCTTTGCTGTTGTTGGTACGCTGGATTATCTACATAAAATTCAGACAAAAATTAGAATTTGCATTTACCAGTACCCAGATAAGGTCTAATCCAATAACCTGGTTACGCTTTATACCCGACACCTTTTTCTGCCTTTTTATAGCCATGTTGCTCATTGCCCTGGCAAGGCCACAAAGATCTAATGAACAGGTTGAATTCTATTCTGAAGGAATTGACATCATGATCTGCCTCGATATTTCAGAATCAATGCTTATAGAAGATTTTAAACCTAATAGGTTAGAATCTGCAAAAAAGGTGGCGACAAAGTTTATTGAAGGAAGGTTTCAGGACAGAATAGGTTTAGTCATTTTTGCCGGAGACGCATTTTCTCTTTGCCCACTTACCACAGATTACGAACTGTTATACTCCTATCTGAAAGATATAAAATTTGATTTGATCCAGAAACCAGGGACGGCTATAGGAAGTGCAATTGCCGTTGGCACCAACAGGATGCTGGAATCAAGGTCAAAAACAAAAGTAATGATCGTTATAAGTGATGGTGAAAATACTGCAGGCAATATAGATCCCATAACCTCTACCAAATTAGCCCAAGCTTATGGAATTAAAATTTATACCATTGGTGTAGGACAGGATGGCAAGGTCCCTTTTGGCAAGGACATGTTTGGAAATGTTCAATACGTAGAGAATACAATGAACGAAAGTACTTTAAGACAAATTGCAGAAACAGCTTCTGGCCGCTATTACAGGGCCGCTTCGGTTAACTCCCTTCAGGAAATTTTCTCCAGGATTGACAAATATGAAAAAGCTGAGATTAAAGAAACAAGGTTTAAAGATACCCGTGACTTTTACTTTGTTTATCTCTACTGGGCTATTGCATTTTTCCTGTTATGGTTACTTTGTAAAAACACATTTGTTACAAACGCATTAGAAGATTAGAATCCTGTCTAAAGCACTTTGGCATTATATTTTTTCCATATGAGTAAAACTATAATGCTATGAAAAATTCCGGAAATAATAATCAAAGTCTAAGCTTTTCTCATAAACAGAGGCCCGAAAACAAGGATAACCTTGACAGCAGAGAAAGGGAAGAGGAGCAAATAAATGGTTCTCACACAACCCATAACAGGAAGGAAAAAAGAAACCAGAAATAGTACAATTGTAAATTTTGAAAAAGACCTGCCGAAAACAGGTCTTTTCTTTTATTGATTTTTTATCCAGAAATTTTTACAGTTATAAATTACTGATTATCAGAAGATAAATTTATAAAATTTCGTGGCACGCATTTTTATTATTCTTTATATAAAAAAAGATTAACAGCACAATTAAAATATACGATTATGAAAAAGATACTTACTATAGTTTCCGCCATTGCCTTCGCCGTTCAAGTAAATGCACAATCTGGCGACCCACATTTTAGTCTTGCTAAAGGAAGGGTTTTTTCTGAAAGAGAGCAAACAACCATGCAAAATGGAGTGTTCATGAGAAATGGTGTACCAATGGAAGTGAAGAACGGTTCTGAAATGAGAATGTATGAGGATATGAAAATGCTTGATGGATCTAAAGTACTCACTGACGGAACAATTTTAAGATTAGATGGTACACAAACTAAATTACAGGAAGGTGAAAGGATTTTTTTGAGTGGGGTTGTAAGTCCAATTCCTAAAAACGAATATGTCACCATGAACAATGGCAGAATGACAATAGTTAAGGATACAATCTGGATCCAAATGGATCGCAACCTGATGCTTGAAAATGGAAACCGTGTTTTTGTTCAAGGTTATGTGGTAACTTCAGATGGTAAAAAAGTTCAGTTCAAAGAAGGAGATAAAATGAGCATGGGTGGTGCCTGGATGAATGACCAACCAATATTTAATTCAAAATTATTACAGTCTTCAAAATAGATTCTTAAAAGAATTTACTCCAGAAGCCCTGCCCAGCAGGGCTTTTTTTGTTTGGCTCTGACTCGTTTATTTTTAAAACGTCATGAATTCTGATTATTCCACCTTGTATTATTTTTGCGGTAATGCCGCCGTGGCCTCTCATTGCATTATAGCCACCAGGACCTAAATTTTCTTCCATTCTTGAACAGGGATGGCATTCTCCTGTGTATTTTAAAAGCACTTCACCAATCCAGAATGTCTTACCCTTTAAAGCCAGGAGATTAATTCCTTGCGTCACTATATTTCTTCTGACGATCGAAGGAGATAGATCTTGGATTTTCATATAAGAAGCAACCGCATTCAAATGTTCTTGCTGTATTAAAGTAACTTGTCTTTTGCTGCCCTTTTTTCCGGAATGATGATCGCCTTTCAGTTTAGACTCTGTTAATGCTACAACTTCCGGAACTTCTGTTAGATCGATTTTTCTTTCATACCTCAAACCAAGCCACATTACTTCCCCTTCCTGAGGAAGAGTATCTGTCAAGGTTTGGATGCTGGGTATGTTATTTCGATTCATTTTATATGTATAACTACTCAATATAAAAAATGCAGCTATAAATTGATATTTCTTACTTATGTATGGAATGATTGATAAAAATACATGGATTAATAAGACTTATATGGAAAATTTTCGTATTATTATTTAACGATTTATTCACAATAAATCTCCACTTAATAAATAAAGAATAATATGAGGGTAATTTATTTTACTTACGTCCAGTCCACTCAATACCTCAGGTTCTACTATCTCCCTTCAAATACTATGGATGGCATTATTATCCTGCACAAAGGGAAATCATTTGTATTTTTTAAGACTGCCCAGATAAATGTGCAGGATACGCTCAAAGTAATTGACAAAGACATAGAATTAGAAGATTGTAGGTTTTCGTATGAAATTCAGGATATGTTCTACTATATATCCAGCAAGGAAGCTGCAAGAATTTGCAAAACAACAACTAAACTCTTGAGCAGACTTAGTTTCACACAATCTTTGACCGAAGTTATCAAAAAATTTAATCCTGACTCCCCAATAAAGATTTCAGGAGTCGGGCGACATAATTTTACACATAAAAATATCTTATCTATTCCCTTGCATTCATTGAATTAGTAGCCCTACCAAAAATCAGAAGGTGACCTAAGTTCGGCCTGTGGAGCAAGCTTCAGGCCTAACATTATTTCGTGAGAACCAGAACTGATTTTTGACAATGCCGAGGTTCCATAATCATAAGAATAACCAAATTCAAATTTACCTTTCACTGTTACACCTGCAAGGAAAACAATAGCATCTTCCCTCCTGTAAGACACCCCTAACCATACAGTTTCTTTGTATTTGGCCTTGCAGTTTATATCAAAGGTGGCCGGAGCCGGACTAACCAGCTTAAACAACACGGAAGGAATGATATGTAGGTCTGAATTATAACCGATCAAATAGCCTCCGGTAATAAAATAATGATTATTAAGCTTGTTGTTTCCATCAGGTGATATTTCTGAAAACTTTAATTTATTCTGAAATATCTGGTTAATCGAGGCACCAAAGAAATAACGTTGATGGTACAGCCAGTATCCAAGGTTCATATCCGGCATCCATTGTACAGATGTACCGAGGGTACCAGTACTTTGGTCGCTTAGAACAAGTTTACTCCCGTCAATTTTATATTGCTGGGCACCTAATGAAGCCCCAAAAGATATTTTTAATTTTTTGGTAATCTGTACATTATAAGAGTAGGAGCCATAGATTGATGTTCTGCTTGTAGGGCCGGTTTTGTCAACTATAACCAAACCTCCGAAGCCGTGATGCCAGTCTGCTTCGTTTTTATGACGGCCACGGTTGGGGCCAATATGCTGTCCAATGTGAAAATGTCCTGATAAATAAGAAGTTTGAGGTGCTGCGTCGCTTAATCCAGCGCCAACCCATTGTTGTCTGTGCCCGGCACGAAAGTCGTAATGATCTGATGTACCACCCACTGCTGGGTTAAGCAGATACTGGTTCATCATATACTGGCTATAATGTGGCCTTTGCTGGGCTATTAGTTGTCCGTTAATAATGCAAAGAACAAGAAGGGTATATTTTATAATCTTTAAGTACAATATTAACTTGTTTTAACTATACAATTATACAACAATGGTTCTAAAATATCATTTAAACTGTTCTTAAATACCGGGAATTTTATATTAAGTAACTTCCTAAATGGTTATTTATTTGGGTAGAAAAATTTAATGAAATCATTTTGAATGTTTGAATCACATATATTTAATTATTTTTGCTTTTTCCCTCAATTCAAATGGCAACATCGGCAGCATCGGACATGTCTTTTTTATATGACAAAATTGTTCCCCTAAAACCCTATAAAATAGCTTTGGTTGCAGCAAGGTGGAACTGGGAAATAACGGGTATATTGCTTGATGGGGCTAAACAATTTCTTGCCTTATGCGAAGTAAATGATGTAATAATACATTATGTTCCAGGATCTTATGAACTTACTTATGCTGCACAGAAGCTGGCACAACAAAAAGATATTGATGCCGTTGTTTGCCTCGGTTGTGTTATCAAGGGTGAAACGCCTCATTTTGATTTTATATGTAACTCCGTAGCCAACGGTATAAGCAATGTTTCAATAAAATATGATAAGCCAGTAAGTTTTGGAGTGTTAACAACCTATTCTTTAGAGCAGGCACAGGAGAGGGCTGGGGGTAAGCTGGGCAATAAAGGTTCTGAAGCTGCCGCTACTGCTCTATCTTTGTTAAATGAATTTAACGACTTCAATAAGTTTACTGGGATTCTTGGTTTTTAATGAGGTTCAATTGTCTTTGGTTTTTAATTTTTTAAGGATTTCGGCCTAATGAAATTATCCGTTGTCATTCCTGCTTACAATGAAGAACTTTCTATAACTGAAACATTGGTAACATTATACCAAAATTTGTCAGAAGCAGGGATAGAACATGAAATTTTTGTTACAAACGATAACTCAAAAGACCAGACAGAAAATATCTTAAAAAAATTAACATTATCTGTTCCGACATTAAAGTTTGAAACAAACAATGGCCCAAATGGTTTCGGGTATGCTGTTCGATATGGTTTGGAGCGCTTTTCAGGTGATTGTGTGGCTATTATGATGGCCGACCTTTCTGATTCCCCTGCCGACCTGATCCTTTATTATAACAAAATGCAAGAGGGTTATGATTGTGTTTTTGGTACAAGGTTTACAAAAGGTGGAAAAACTTATGATTATCCTGCTTTTAAATTAATATTAAACAGGCTTGTAAATCTAGGTGTGCGGGCTGCATTCAGGCATGGGTATGATGACACTACAAATGCTTTTAAATTATATAAAAGAGAAGTCATATTGGGGTTGAAGCCTTTCCTCTCTCCACATTTTAACCTGACATTGGAATTGCCTTTGAAAGCTGTTATAAGAGGATATTCTTATGCAATTGTTGGTAATTCCTGGCGAAACCGTAAATACGGGGAATCCAAATTAAAATTAAAGGAAATGGGGAGCAGGTATTTCTTTGTATTCTTATATTGCCTTATTGAAAAGTATTTTTCCAGAGGGGATTTTAAAAAATAAATTATAGAATGAAAAAATTATTGGTTACAGGTTCATCTGGGTTAATAGGTTCGGAAGTTTGCTTATATTTTGCCGATCAGGGATATGAAATTCATGGCTTGGACAACAATCAAAGAGCTATTTTCTTTGGCAGCCAGGGAGATACACGCTGGAATCAAAAAAGGCTAGAAACTTCTATCAGGTCTTTTACCCACCATGAACTTGATCTGCGTAACAGACAAGGTATTTCAGACCTTATTAAAAGCTTAAAACCAGACGCATTAGTCCATACTGCCGCGCAACCAAGTCATGACAGGGCTGCAGCAATCCCTTTTGATGATTTTGATACCAATGCTGTAGGAACACTTAATCTATTAGAAGCAGTAAGGCAACATTGCCCTGAATCAACCTTTGTACATATGAGTACAAATAAGGTATATGGAGATGCGCCCAACAGTATCAAAATGAAAGAGCTTGATACACGCTGGGATTATGATGATGATTTTTACCTTAATGGAATTGCGGAAAGTTTTACCATTGATCAATCCAAGCACTCTCTTTTTGGTGCATCAAAAGTAGCAGCCGATGTGATGGTGCAAGAGTATGGCCGTTATTTCGGTATTCCTACTGCTTGTTTAAGAGGTGGTTGTCTTACAGGCCCGAATCATTCAGGTGTAGAACTTCATGGCTTCCTTAGCTACCTTATAAAATGTAATCTTGAAGGTAAAACTTACAATATCTATGGATATAAAGGCAAACAAGTCAGGGATAATATCCACTCTCTTGACGTTGCCCGTTTTATAGATTCATTTATAAAAGCACCGAGGATCGCCCAAGTTTACAATTTAGGAGGTGGGAAAGACAATACTTGTTCAATCCTTGAAGCATTTAGCCTTGCTGAAGAAATTTCAGGTGAAAAGATGCAATATACATATGTTGACAAAAATCGTGAAGGCGACCACATTTGTTACTATTCTGACCTACGGAAAATGAAAGAGCATTATCCTGAATGGGATATTACAAAATCATTGAAAGATACTTTTGTAGAGATTATTGATTCCTGGAAACTAAGGATGAAGTAATATCTGACCCAGGGTAAGGATAGTTTCTTACCCTGTTTATTAAGGTGGAAAGGAAAATTATTGATTTTTGACCAGGTATGAAACATTTTTAGTTTCATTTACTATGTCATAATACTCAAAGATTGCAGCTATAACTTTATTTTGTTCGTGTTCTGTCAGCCCGTAATACAAGGGCAATCTTAAAAGGGTTTCAGAATAGTGATCGCTTTTTGGTAAGGGCAAGCCGTCATAAACTGAGCTGTAAAAAGGGCTTTGGTGTAAAGAAAGGTAGTGGAACACCGATTGGATATCTTTACTTTTTAAATGAGCAATCAATCCATCTCTTTCTTTTAAATTGTTGGTTAAAATATGAAATATATGGCCATTGTTACTTGCGCCTTCAGGTATGTGAGGTAATTGAAAATATCCTTTGGCTTCCAGTGGTTTTAACTCTAGAAGATACCGGCACCAGATGCGAATTCTTGTTATTTGGATCTGGTCAAGGTTTTCCAATTGCGCATAAAGAAAGGCTGCTGTAATTTCTGAGGGTAAAAAAGACGATCCAATGTCCACCCATCCATAGTGATCAATTTCTCCTCTGAATAAAGCTGACCTGTTTGTACCCTTTTCCCTTATTATTTCGGCCCTCTTTAAAAATTTGTCGTCATTTATTACGAGCATACCTCCTTCCCCAGCCATTACATTCTTGGTCTCATGGAAAGAAAAAGCGGCTAAATGTCCTATACTGCCAAGTGGTTTTCCTTTGTAAAATGCATCAACAGATTGGGCTGCATCTTCCACCACAAAAAGATTATATTTTGTTGCCAGATCCATTATAACATCCATATTGCACGCCATACCAGCATAGTGAACTGGTACTATTACCTTTGTTTTTTCAGTAATAAGAGATTCAATATTGTTCACATCTATATGGGGACTTTCTTTGCCGCTGTCGCAAAAAATTATTTTGGCCCCTCTCAGGACGAAAGCATTTGCAGTAGATACGAAAGTGTAAGAAGGCATAATAACTTCATCACCTTCCGTTATATTAAGTAAAATTGCTGCCATTTCAAGGGCATCTGTGCAGGAGGTAGTTAGCAGACATTTTTTAAAACCATACCTGTTCTCAAAAAATTGATGGCATTTCTCTGTAAATAAACCATCTCCTGAAATTTTACCAGATCTTACGGCCTGCTCTATATACAAGGTTTCCTTTCCTGTAAGAAAAGGCTTGTTAAAAGGGATCATTTGGAATGCAAAAGTTTAAGCTGCTTATTAATTGAAACGAATTTAGATCACCTAAGTTTAATAAACAATTATAACCAGGCTCAAACGGTTTCACTCAAGGTTCTGATAACTTTACCTGGGTTGCCAACTACCAAAGAATCTGAAGGAATGTGTTTGGTAATAACAGTCCCTGCCCCAATTACACAACGGTCCCCAATCGTAACGCCAGGGCAGATTATAGCCCCACCGCCTATCCAGCAATCATTGCCAATGGTAATAGGTTTTCCGTATTCAAGGGTTTTGCGTACTTCAAAATTTAAAGGATGTGTTGCTGTATATAGTTGTACACCTGGACCAAAAAATACATTATTCCCGATTATTAAAGGCGTCACATCCAGTATCACGCAATTGAAGTTAAAATAGACCTTTTCGCCACAGTATATATTGTAACCATAATCGCAATAAAAGGGCGGTTCTATAAAAATATCAGCAGCACAATTAGGCAAGAGTTGGGTCAAATTTTTCCTAAAAAATTCAGGGTTATGATATTCAGTAATATTGAATTTGTGAAGGATCTTACGAACTTTTAATCTTTCCTCAACAAGTATAGGGTCTGTCGAATCGTATAATTCGCCGTGAAGCATTTTTTGCTTTTCCGTTTGTAGGTTCATTTCTTTTTGTCCTAAATTAACATTTCAAAATGGAATCTGTAATTATTTAAGACGTTAAATTTTATTCAAAACTTACTATTTAGGACTGATGTTGAATTATTATGAAAAGTCAAGACCTTCATTTCTCCTTTGTAAACTGCACTTAAAACAAGTATAAAAAGTATATGAACATATCCTTCCAATTTGAAATTATGGCTGAAACGCATTTTCTAAATACGCATAAACAGGTTCATTTAAATCATCCATCATATTCCCACTTAATTCATCTTCAATTACGAATACCTTTCAGTTTTTGAAAAGATAATGGTAACAGTAACCTTTTAGCTGTATTTCTGATCTGTAATTGACAGAATTATAGTATTTAACTTCATCATTTTCTCATTACCCTTCTGGGCGACTTTATATATTTAACACAAAAAGTATTAGTTTCACCGATTAAGAACAGAATAAAATTATTTTGAAATTACTTATCACAGGTATTGCGGGTTTTGTGGGCAGCAGACTTGCTGAGTTTATTAAAAAATCGACTCGTGATGTTCAAATAATTGGGATTGATAACCTTAGCCGCAGGGGAAGCGAAACAAACCTTGCCCTGTTGAAATCACTTGGCTGTACTTTTGTTCATGGAGATATAAGGGTAAAAGACGATGTTGAAGACTTACCAAATGTAGATTGGATAATTGATTGTGCTGCCAACCCAAGTGTTCTGGCAGGTATCAACGGTGGAACTTCACAGTTGGTCCAACACAATCTTTCAGGAACTTTAAACCTTCTTGAAAAATGCAGAAAATCAAAGTGTGGATTTATTTTGCTAAGTACAAGCAGGGTTTATTCTATTAACCATCTTAATTCATTGCCCCTTCGTAATACGGCTTCAAGGTTTGAACTGGATTTGGACAAGGATTTTCCACCAGGTTTTACCGGTTTAGGTGTTACAGAAAACTTTCCAACTTCTGCTCCTGTATCAATTTATGGAGCAACCAAACTGGCTTCAGAAGTGATGGCAATAGAATATGCTATGGCATTTGATTTTCCTATTTGGGTAAACAGATGCGGTGTTATAGCCGGCCCGGGACAATTTGGTAAAATAGACCAGGGAATATTTTCTTTTTGGATTTACAATTGGATGCTAAATAAACCTTTGGGCTTCATTGGCTATGGAGGAGAAGGAAAACAAGTCCGTGACCTCATGCATCCCAATGATTTAGGTTTACTGTTATTAAAGCAAATAAAGTTTGGCAAAAATGATGGCACAAAACCCAATATCCTTAATCTTGGAGGTGGTTTGGAAGGAAGTTTTAGCTTAAGGGAGTTGAATGACTATTGCAAAAACCGTTTCAATACAGATAAATTAATAGGAACTGAAAAATCCAACAGGCCCTTCGATCTGCCCTATTACGTCACTGATACCAATCTGGCAGCAGAAACCTGGAATTGGCGGCCTACAAGAACAGGCATTGAAATCCTGGACGAAATATCGAACTGGGCGGCAGAAAATAAAGAGCTGATTGTGAATAACTTTTCATAGTGAGAAATAAAGTTTTTTGGATATAAATTATAATGGAGAAATTCCTGATCACTGGGTTTTCCGGCTTCGTAAGCCAGCATTTTCTAAACCTTTTAGAATCAATGAAGGTCCATGTAGCCGTTTTAGGTATGGACATTCAACTTCCGGGCTTTTCTTTTGAGCATTATAAATTTGTTAAATGCCAGTTTTGTAAAACAGATCTTCTTGATAAGAACCAGGTAGACAATACTTTATACCAGTTTCAGCCAGATTATATTCTACACCTCGCATCATACAGTAGTGTTGCCTTCAGTTGGAAAAACCCATCTGCTAGCTTTGCGAACAATACCAATATATTTTTAAACCTGCTCGAGCAAATACGGACCATGAACCTTAAATGCAGGATTATTTCTGTGGGTTCATCAGAAGAATATGGAAATGTAGACATAAAGGACATTCCATTAAAAGAATCGCAGGAACTAAAGCCAGTTAGTCCATATGCGGTGGCCAGGGTTTCTCAGGAAATGCTTTCTAAAGTTTATGTGGACGGTTATGGACTTGATATTATTTTAACCAGGTCTTTTAACCATATAGGGCCGGGACAAAAAGATATTTTTGTGATTTCCTCATTTGCAAAGCAGCTTGTAGAAATTAAGAATCAAACTAAAATTCCTCAATTACAAACTGGAAATCTGGGAATAACACGCGACTTTCTTGATGTACGAGATGTTGTAAAAGCTTATTATACCTTATTTAAAAAGGGACGGAAAGGAGAAGTTTACAATATTTGCAGCGGGGTAGGTATAACGCTGGCAGACATAATCCAAAAAATGGCCGATATTCTTTCAATTAAAATTACAACTGTTACCGACACCAGTTTAATTCGGCCAAACGATAACCTTTTAATCAAGGGAAGTAATGAGAAAATAAAAAAGGAAACAGGCTGGGATACCACCATAAGCCTTGATCAAAGTTTGAGGGATATTTTGAAGTATTGGGAGAAAGTTTAGAATTGACTTCACACATCACTCAATTATCACTCTGGGTTAATTTAGCAAATGAGCAATAAAGAAAACCATATTGATTTTCTCAAATTAAAGAAAAACCTTAAAAAGGATTTCACAAAACTAAAGCTTGTCAAAATTGCCCTTCTGGGAGATTTTTCAACTCAAATTTTGCACCAGGCATTGAAGGGCTATGGTTTTGAATTAAACCTCGATTTCTCCATATATGAACCTGGCTTTAACCAGATAGAACAGGAGATCCTATCCGAAAATTCAGGACTTTACCAATTTAAACCAGATTTTGTCATCATTTCTTACTCGGCACAAAAGCTTTATTCCGGTTTTTGCAAAGTGGATCAGGACGCACGGCATAACTTTGCCGATAACCATTTGGAATTTGCCCAATCTCTGATTGAAGCAATAGCTGGTAGGTTAAGTTGCCCGATCATTTATTCAAATTTTGTAGAGATAAACGACTATGTGTTTGGCAATTATGGAAACAAACAGCAATCCTCCTTTCTTTATCAAATCAGAAAGCTAAATTTCAAGTTAATGGAATTGGCTGTTGGCTGCAACCAATTGTTTATAAACGATGTAAGTTCAATCAGCAACCGGTTTGGACAGGATTATTCTCTTAATGCCAGGTTATTTCTAAGCAGCGAACTTGTTTTTAGTTTTGAATTTTTCGCTCAGATTGCTAAAAACATTACTGATATCATATCGCCACACATTGGTTTTGTGAGGAAGTGCCTTATCCTTGACCTTGATAACACTTTGTGGGGTGGCGAGATTGGAGATGATGGACTAAACAAGATTCAAATTGGAGATATTGCGTCCGGCAAAGCTTTTCACCATGTTCAGTTATGGGCTAAGGAATTGAAGGAAAGAGGAGTTATACTGGCCATTTGCAGTAAAAATACAGAAAGTGTTGCAAAGGAACCCTTTTTGTCGCATCCAGATATGGTATTGAAACTGGAAGATATCACAGTCTTCATTGCCAATTGGAACAGCAAAGCTGAAAACATAAAACTTATACAATCAATCCTCAATATCGGATTCGATTCTATGGTTTTTATTGATGACAATCCATATGAAAGAGGTTTGGTAAAATTTGCCTTACCTGAAGTTTGTGTCCCGGAATTGCCAGCAGATCCAGCTGATTATGCTGATTATTTAAAGTCAATAAACCTTTTTGAGATAGCATCCTATTCAAAAGAAGACAGTGAAAGGACCAGTTTATATCAGGATGAAACCAAGCGGGTTTTACAAAAACTTGAAAGCAAATCTGAGACAGAATATCTTATAAACCTCAACATGGTTTGTACTGTAAATCAGGTTGATAGTTTCAATATCCCAAGAGTAGCCCAACTGCTACAAAGGGCTAATCAGTTCAACCTGAGAACAATTCGTTATTCAGAAGAAGAACTTGTTAAAATCAGCAATTCCGGCGAATACATACCACTCTGTTTCCTGTTAAAGGACAGTTTTGGTGATTATGGATTAATTGCAAGCGTGATATTGCGTAAAATTCATGACTCTCTATTCATAGATACATGGGCCATGAGTTGCCGTATCCTGAAAAGGGGTATGGAAGAATTTATTGTGAACCATATAGTTTCAATTGCCAAAGTTATGGGTTACCATAAAATAATTGGTGAATTCATTCCGACAGCTAAAAATGGCATTGTAAAAGAGCTTTATCCTGGTTTAAAGTTCAAACATGAGAATGGTAAATGGGTTTTAAATATTAAAGATAATACTCCTTTAACAACATTTGTTCAAACAACTTAACAGAGAAAAAAATCCATGTTATAATATCAGGCTATTGATTGGGCTACTTTATTCATAATAGTTAAATGATAGAATTTGAAAACCTTAATAAATTAAATGAGCCGTTTTACAAAAAATATCAGGAGTCATTTAACGAAACTTTAAAATCCGGTTGGTTTATTCTTGGAAATAAAGTCCGCCAATTTGAAAACAATTTTGCCCGGTATTGTGGTACAAATCATTGTGTTGGCCTGGCATCCGGTCTTGATGCACTAATACTTGCATTAAAAGCTCTTGATATTCCCGGAGGTTCTGAAATAATAGTCCCTTCCAATACGTTTATTGCCACGATCATTGCAGTACTCCGGTGCGACTTGGTACCAGTATTAGTTGAACCTGATATTCAAACCTATAATATTGCACCTGAAAATATTGAGGCTGCCATTACTCCAAATACTAAAGCCATCATTGCGGTCCATCTTTATGGAAAGCTTTGTGACATGGAAGCGATTATATCCCTTGCCGGTAAAAATAATCTCTATGTTATTGAAGACTGTGCCCAGGCACATGGTGCCAGTCAAAAGGGAAGAAAAGCAGGTGCTTTTGGTATTATCAATGCCTTTAGTTTTTATCCTACGAAAAATTTAGGAGCACTTGGTGATGCCGGGGCCATTACCACTTCAAATGAAGAGCTGTGTAAAAAAATTGAAATTTTACGAAACTATGGTTCCGAAGTTAAATACTATAATGATATAGTAGGGTATAATTCCCGCCTTGATGAAATTCAGGCGGGTTTCCTCTCTGTAAAATTAAGGTCTCTTGACCTTATTAATAATCATAAAAGATCTTTGGCAAATATTTATTTGAACGAATTAAAATCTGACTTTATAAAACCCCATGTCCATCCTGATTTTTATGATGTGTACCATATTTTCAATGTGAGGCATGAGAAAAGGGATCGGCTAAAAGAATTTTTATTAAAACACGATATTCAGACAGAAATTCATTATCCAATATCTCCGAATAAGCAAAAAGTTATGAATAGTATTCTTACCAAGGCAGAATTTCCAGTATCAGAAAAAATCCACGAAACAACATTGAGTCTGCCAATATCTTTTTACCACACCGAAAATGAAATTTACAAGGTTATTGAAGTGATGAATAAGTTTTAAAATTGTTGAGAATATATCTGTCTTATTTATTCACCTGAAATATTTTCCCTGCCGTTTTGGCCAGTTTCATGGAAGGAAGTTCTACCAACCTGTAAAAGATAAAAGCAAACGGAAAACAACTTAAAAAGGCAATCAGCATAGTTACATACGGCGAAAAATAACCTGATATCGTACAACAAATAGCAGCAATCCAGACCATATGGGTAAGGTAAAGACTAAAAGAAATTTTTCCCAACCATATCAAAACAGGCGAACTTAAAATAAAACAGAATCTTTTGCTCAAGGCAAAACCAATAAACAGAATAGCTGCTATACAAGCCATATAATCATCAGGAACCTTTTTAAGAAGAACCTGCAAAGATGAAGGAAGCCACCAAAAACTTACCTGGCTTGTGTAAATCATCAGTGAAACAAATAATAAAAAGTAAAAAATGAAATTTGGAAGCTTGTCAAATTGAGCAACATAATCCTGCTTATGCCTGCTCAAAACAGCACCCATTAAAAAGAAAGTAAAGTAAAAGAATACATGAAGAAACGGATATGCTTTTATGATCTGAAAGTAAACCAAACAATGATAAAAAACAATATAGGCTGCTACAAACACGACAGCTCGAGTTTTATTCATTTTTGATATGAGAACCAGGAAGATTGGCAGTACCAGAGATAGTTGAAGTTCAATTGGCAGGGTCCACAAAACTGAAGCAACATTGTGAAAGTAAGCATTTAAAAGGTATACATTTTTCAGATAACCCTCATTCATTGGTCTTGACCATATATCCTGCAACCAGTCTGTATAAGGACTTAAGGCCGCTTTGTTATAGAGAAAATACCAACCAATAACAGACAGGGTAATTATAGCAGCACAAGGGAGATATAAACGCACTATTCTTTTTATAAAGAATGACAAGTAACCTGGTTTTTCTGTTTTATAGAAAGGGATAGAGAGAACAAAACCACTTAGAACAAAGAACAGAATAACGGCATAGTGGCCACTCCAGAAAAAATGAAGGGGTGAATTGTTAATAAAAAAAATGGCATCCTTTTCTGGTAGAGAACCATCTTTGGGGAGGAACATATTTTTCAACAAAAATGGCAAACCACAAAAACAGTGATAGATTACAACTTGTAAAGAAGCAATTCCTCTTAGAGAATCCAATACCTCAATTCTTTTCCCTGACATAATTTAATAAGACAACAATATTAAGAAATTCAATCTTAATTGAAGGCAGTTTAAATTTGATTAAAATAAAGGACTTCATTTAGCAGCTCTTTTTACGAATGCCAGATATAGCAATAAATGTAGAAAATTTATTAAAAATGTATCGTTTAGGGGACTTTGGAACAGGTTCATTAGGTACAGATATTACAAGCTGGTGGGCAAAAGTAAGAGGAAAAGAAGATCCGAATTCGAAGATCGCCATAGCCAATGACAGAAGTAAAAAGGCAACAAGTGATTTTGTCTGGTCTCTTCCAAACTTAGATTTTGAGATTAATTTTTAGTCTATAAGGTTACGTCTGAGTTTTTAAAATAATTACCAATTTTATTAGAAAATCTGATACTAAAAGAATCTATCGTCACAGTGAAATAATATGCCAGAATAAGGCTGAAAAAAAAAGTTACAGCACAACAAATTACAGCAGCGCTCCAATAAGGCAAATTATCCAATTTCATAAAAAGCCAACTCGAAATTGAAAACAATATAGGGATATGTAAAAGGTATATGCCAAATGAAACTCTTCCTAACCAAACAAAAAATGGAAGTGAAAAGAAGTTCCTTAATGCTTCTGTCTCCGAAATTAAAAAAAGGACAATAAAACTAATTAGTGCATTATGGATCTCGTAGTGTACATAAAATCTTGATAAAAGAATTTTTCCGAAAACCCAAAACATTAATAAAAGTAAGATACTTATTAGGCTGAATTTATCCAAAAAACTGCTAAGCTTATGAATGAGGTTGTAATAATTGGCCTTGCTTCCTGAAAATTTATAATCACTTAAAATAAAACCCAAAAAGAAACATAACAACCATCCCTTGTGAGCAAATATCAAAATGATCAATAAACCTACATATAGAAGGTGACGTTTATCGGTTTTACCAGTTATTCCAAATAATCCAAATAATAGAAATGAGCCATATAATTCGATAGAGATTGACCAAAGTACATTATTATATGTGGTCATAGGATTGTAGTCAAAAAAAGTATCCAGTAAAGCAGATTTTATTGCCAGAAATAAATTAGGCTTAAAATTATAAGACAATGCCAGCCAGCCATCAGAATAGCCTTTACCTAATTTATTTGCTAAATCAAGATTATAAATAAGGTTGTTAGCTAATAATAAATAGGCGAAAATAACCGAACAGAAGCAAGGTATTAACAACCTGAAATATCTTTTTGCAGTATATTGTATCAATGTATCCTCAGCAAGTTTTTCAGATTTAAACAGTTTAATGGTTATTACATAAGCACTTAAAATCCAAAAGACATGTACACTTAGGTTTCCATCTACAAAAGAACTTAAGAAATATAAAATTATCTTTTTAACCTCATTGGGATATTTTCCAAGCGCATTGGATATTGTAGATGTATAATCAACAAAAAACGTAGCAATCATATGACAAAATACCACAAGAACAGATGCTACTCCTCTAATACCTTCTAGATAAGCGACTTTCTGGTTTGTTTTTGTATCCTTTATCATAGTATAAAAAACATAATTAGGATGTTAAATTCGAAAAACAAAATTTTAGCCAGGCTGTATCATATAAGAAAAATTTTTAAATCTAAGAAACTCCTTATCTTTGAAACCCCTTTGGGAGTGTTTAATTTATATGTCTGCTATAGCAATTAAAGTAGAAAATCTGTCAAAAATGTACCGGCTGGGGAATATCGGCACGGGATCTCTGGGATCTGATCTTACCAGTTGGTGGGCAAGCGTGAGAGGAAAAGAAGATCCAAATTCCAAAATTGCAATTGGGAATGACCGCAGCCAAAAAAGCACTTCAGATTTTGTTTGGTCACTTAAAGACATAAATTTTGAAATAAAAAAAGGTGATGCTGTCGGTATTATCGGGAAAAATGGAGCAGGTAAAAGTACTCTGCTTAAAATACTTTCCCGAACTACTTCTCCTACTACTGGGAATATCAGCATTAATGGACGAATAGCTTCCTTACTTGAAGTGGGTACAGGTTTTCATGGTGATCTTTCTGGCAGAGAGAATATCTTTATGAATGGTTCTATCCTGGGAATGGCCAGACATGAAATCAAATCTAAACTAGATGAAATAATCGATTTTTCAGGTGTTGCAGGTTATATTGATACTCCTGTTAAAAGATATAGCTCTGGTATGTATGTTAGGTTGGCATTTGCAGTTGCAGCCCATTTGGATCCTGAAATTATGATTGTGGATGAGGTTTTAGCTGTTGGAGATGCCGAATTTCAGAAGAAATGCCTGGGAAAAATGAAAGATGTTAATAATAAGGAAGGAAGGACCGTATTATTTGTTAGCCATAATATACAGGCTATAAAGACGCTTTGTAATAAAGGTATTCATCTATTCAATGGAAGTATTTCAAACATAGGCGATATTCATAATGTTATATCTTCATATGAAATTATAAATGCACCTTCCTCTAAAGTACAGTTTAACGACTTTGACGAACAAGCTGGAAATGAGAATGTCCGGATACACAATGTTGAACTGATAAGTGGAAAGGGTTCGGGTCAGTTTAATATTACCGAGCCTTTAAAACTTATAGCTGAAATATCCAACTTAAATGTTGGTGACCCTATAAATGTTAATTTTTTCTTCAATACCAATGATGGGGTAGTTATTTTTGCAACTTGCTCAGAACCTAAAAAAATTGCCTTTGGTAAATTCACTATTGAATGCGAAGTGCCATCAAATTTACTCAATGATAATTTATATAATATAGAAGTAATGGTAGTGGCTAATTCCAAAGTTTTGTTAAATATGAAGGACATTTTAACTATTGAGGGGATAGAACCCGCAAGAAATATTGGTTGGCTGGATAAATTCCCGGGACTTATTAAACCAAAACTTAATTGGACTATTAAAGAAACAAATCATGCTATTTTATAAAGATCTCCTGGAAGAAGTCTATAAAAGTTCCCATAATGAATATACCGATAATTGGGATTATGTAAGGTTTGGAGAAAAAAAAAATACGTCTAAACCAAACAGTAATAATGTTGGCATTAAAAATTTGATAAGAGATTTCCTCTTCAGTAAAGGATATACTAATCTGACTTTGGTTTCTGCCTTGATCAAAGATTCTCGGGTTGAAATCGGGAAGTTTGAGTATTTATACAATAAACTGGAATTTGAAGAAGACAAAAATTTATTAGTTAAAATTGTTGCATTTAGGATTTTAGGGAACCGTAAGGTAAAACTCCCTTTAAGCAGTTCAAAATTCTGGATTGAATACGAATCAGTCCAGACTATGGCTGATAAAAGCGATAGTATTGATCCTCAATTCTACAATTTTATACTTTATAAGTTTACACTTGAAGCGATAGGTTATCCTATCCAGCTTTATTTCCATTCAATGGGAGTCTATATTGATTTTATTCTTAAGCAGTATGAATACCATACAAATAAGGTTTTGATAAAAGCAGAAAAGGATGATGT